>NZ_JBHTLD010000083.1:0-19017 GCF_042678745.1 Pontibacter rugosus
CGCGCTTTGCCTTTAATGATACCACATGTATGTTCTATTAATCTACTATTACACCTATTAGAGTGCAATAGTTGTTATGAAAGATTCCTAAAAATAAGTTAATTACTGGCACTAACCCGAAGCACTGCAAGTACAGACTTATTTCCCCTTTTCTAATTGCCATTGCAGCAATTAGAAAAGGTTCAAAGGGGGAATCCGGCCTTAAAAGGAATAAAATGCCCCTGCCATTAAAGACAAAATTTTAAACAATTTGCATACTTAATTTTCTTCAAGCTTCCTGTAAGCAACGCTCCTCATTCACTCCAGAACCACCGATTCGTTCTACCGTACAAGGCTCTGCACCCTCCCATTCAATTTTAAATTTTAAGACATGATAAAGTATGTTATTGCCATACATGGAGGTGCTGTAACCTTAGACCGAGATAGCGTTAGCAAAGAGAAAGAACAGCATTATCGCAAAGGCTTACAAGAGGCTTTGGAGGCAGGAAATGCCGTTCTGAGAGAAGGCGGCAGTGCCGTAGAGGCTGTTACTGCGGCTGTAGTGGCTATGGAAAACAACCCCGCTTTTAATGCAGGCAAGGGTGGCAACCTGAATGTACACGGCGAAAATCTATTTGATGCTTCCATTATGGAAGGCAAAGAGCTGAAGATAGGCGCTGTGGGAGCCGTTCAGCATGTTAAAAACCCAATAAAACTCGCCAAAGCTGTTATGGAGCACTGCAAGCACAACTTTCTGGTGGTGGATGGCGCGAAGGAGTTTGCAATAATACAAGGCCTTGAACTAGAGAAGCCTTCTTACTTCACAACAGAAGAAAACCTGAAAGACTGGCAACAGAGCATCCCCGAAAACTACTCTACTGAACATGACACCGTAGGGGCAGTAGCCCTGGACCAGAACGGCAATATGGCCGCTGCCACCTCTACCGGAGGTTTGAAAAACCAACTAAAGGGGCGCATCTCCGATAGCCCAATTATCGGCGGAGGTACCTACGCCAACAATGATGTGTGTGCGGTAAGTTGTACAGGAGAAGGCGAAGTAATTATGCGCGGTGCGATAGCCCATGAAGTATACGCACTGGTAAGATATGCCAAAGAAGACTTACAGGCTGCCTCAGATAAAGCTGTAAGGATGCATGAAAAGCATTTAAAGGTGATATTGGGCTTGTTTCTGTAGATCCTGCAGGAACTGTAGCATACGCTTTTAACACTAACATGATGAAGCGCGGGTATAGTATAAACGGGGAAACACCTGCCATTGCACTATGGGATGATGAAAGCCTGTAGCGCACCAAAATTAAACTCTGACGCACTGCAGTCAATGTACAGGTGCTTTAAAAGTCAGCTTAACAAGCTTGTGTAAACCAGCCTTTACTACCTTTATAGTGACAGCTTTCAAACTAATACTTCCTGTTTTTGTTACTAGTATAGTAGCTTTTACCACTTACAGATGAAGATTGATATGAGTAAACAAAAAATAAAAATAGACATCGTTTCAGATATTAATTGCCCCTGGTGCTATATCGGAGAGCAGCGCCTGCACAAAGCAATAGCCGCTGCCGAGGATAAGTATGAATTTGAGATTAGCTTTAAGCCTTTTGAATTGAACTCAAGCATACCGCAGGAAGGTGTTGACAGGCTGGAGTATTTTAAAAACAGCTATGGCCCATCCATTATCAACCAGCTGGATGCTATAAACCAACGGCTGTCTGATGCCGGTGCCGAAGAAAATATCCTATTCAACTTCGATAATCTTACCAGAGTTAATAACACGTTTAACGGCCACCGGCTGATCTGGCTGGCTGGCACGTACGGTGTGCAGGAAAAAGTAGCAAATGCTCTTTTCTACAGCTATTTCACAGACGCTAAAAACATGAACGACACTGCGCTGCTAACTGAAATAGGTATAGCCAACGGTATTCCGGCAGAGAAGCTGGAGGGCTTTTTTGAAGGAAATGAAGGTGCAAGCGAGGTACGTGAGCTGGAACAATGGGCACACGCTGCTGGCATTACGGGTGTGCCGGCCTTTGTTATCAACGAAAAATACCTGGTGAGCGGAGCTCAACCTGCCGAAACGTTCCTAAATGTGTTTTCAGAGGTAGCTCCCCAAGCACCTAAATTTGAAGAAGTAACTTCTCAAGGCAACAGCTGCGGAATAGAGGGCGACTGCTAGAGCTTTTACTGTAGGACAAAGTATAAAAGGCCGATCAAACACCCGGCCTTTTATACTTATCGCTTTTAATCTATAGCCAAACAATAGAAATACGCCTTATTTCTGCACCTGTCAAGGGTAGCGCAAGACTAGCAGATGCAGGAGTATACTTACCGTAGCTTGTCTCTATAAATCGCAGAATTCTACAAATCATACCCCACTGGTTGCGGCTTCTTTGTATTTCATCTGTATAGATACGGGATATAACATCAATCCGTAGCTGCCCGCCCTCCACCAACGTATAGACATGCAAAGCAATTCAGCAGGAAATCATTAATGTTCATTTTCTGCCATAGAGAATGCAAGACAGAGGAGGGCTCCTAGTGCTCGATCAATTTCGTCTTTTGAGCTAGCAATTTTACTAGAAAACCTCTTTAAATATTCTTCCGAATCATTTCTAATCCATAATTTGCCGCAGCACTCAACCCTACTCAGCTA
Source organism: Pontibacter rugosus (assembly GCF_042678745.1). Taxonomy (NCBI): domain Bacteria; kingdom Pseudomonadati; phylum Bacteroidota; class Cytophagia; order Cytophagales; family Hymenobacteraceae; genus Pontibacter; species Pontibacter rugosus. The sequence continues at coordinate 2,648 of NZ_JBHTLD010000083.1, forward strand.
TTTTAGTTCGATTACCTAACTATTTAAACTGATGCATTTTATAAATGACTTTCTAGTTTGTGCCTGATCACACACTTAATAAGGCTACCTTATCTATAAATATAAAACTTATCATTTCTCCTACAGCTAAGCGGAAGCCTTCATTACTCCTCTTTATCGAATTAATACGCATTAAAAAACCCGTATTTATTCATGTCTTTGTCTAAAATAAATTGTGCTAATTTTAGTTTTGCGAATCAGTTTGGCAGTTTCAAAGAGGGATAGAAGGACATATATGGTAGATAAGGTAACTGATACATTAGAAATGCTTGAAGGCCTCGTGAGAGATGGTAAAATACCGTCCTTCTCTGTCTCTATAGGAAATAAAAGCCTTCGAGTAAAGGCTGACAACAGCAACGAAGTCAGAACTATACCCTTGAGGGATGAAATATATGACTCCCTGCACACTTACTTTTATGGTGTAGAGAATATTGCATATAGGTCGCACGACTACTCAAGCCTGAAAAGCTTTATACATGCCCGTATTATGCTTGATAAGATGCTAAATCAGGAAGAGGGCCTGTAATGCTCTTTTAGTATAAATCACTGCCTTGCAGGTATACTATAAGATCCAGTTTGAGCTCTTTTAATGTCTTCGACTTCTATAACTTATCAAACACAATCAGCCTTACTATTATACTCATCCCTGCTCTTCAACTGACCTTGACATGCTTAAAGGTTCATCAGTCGTTTCTGAACTTGGGTGCAGGTTTTGTGTTTCTGATACGATACGGCCCAGGTCAGTCAGGATGCTCCCGATATCCCGCAGCGTTGCTGGCGGACTTACGCTGTGCAGATCATTCAGACAGCCCTCTTGAGCTGACAGAGCTTGCGTCACAGCGTTTTCCAGGTTCTTTTGATTTACCTCTGATTCATAAACAGCCAATTGCCCGAATGCTGCAATACAATTTGCCGTAGCCTCCATTGTCTGTTTAAGCTGCTGAATAAAAGCCTGCTCCGGTACAAGGTGTTGATTTGTCTGTAAATCGGCTAAACTCCTGCGGATGCCCCGTATCTGAATGGTGATACTTTCCAGTTGCCGGATGCTTTTAGCTAATTGGTTAAGCCTCTCCCGCTTATGCGTCAGCAGGGGGTTATACTTCAGGCTTTGCTCCGCCAGATCTAACCCCTTCCTGCATTCAGCAGCTTCTTTAATGAGGGCATCTACTTCGGAGCGGCCAGTTTTTCTTCTTGCACCTGAAACGTCCAGCAGCGCAGTTAAATTAGTTAAAGTAGCCGCAGATAACTTGCTAAAAGCAATGATGCTCCTCTCCACATCCGGGACGGCATTTTGTGGAATGATAAGCGCATTGGTTAACACGGCTATGGCAGATCCTACGATGGTTTCAAATATCCTTTCATAGGCATAGCCTTCTCTGGCCTGCCCAAAGGCAAGAACTAAAAGCGAACTGACAGCGACCTGTGATATAATCTGTGGATTCATCCGAAGCAACTTGGCTATCCCCATTCCTATCAGAATGATAAAAAAGATTGAGAATACCCCAACCTGAAACCAATGCCCCAGCAACATACTGATCAGCACACCACCAATTATTCCCACAATGCGCTGCGTGGCTTTGTTTACCGAGTCTGCCACCGTAACCTGTACCGTGATAATAGCTGCAACAGCAGCGAAATAAGGATAGTCCGAGTGCAGCAGACTGCTGGCCACAAACCAAGAAAGCGAAGCTGCAAAGGCTGTCTTAAATATTTGTAAGGTTAGCCCGAATTTAGCTGGTATGTCTGTTATGCTGCTCACAAGATAGTTTTACTACCCGCGCGCTTTTAGGTTAGCATTTACTATGCAGCTCAGCACTATCTTAAATCACCTGTTCAAGTTTATTGCATCAATCTGAGGAACTTTCAGCATCAGATCAATGCCCGTCATGTTATTTCAGAGAGAACGACTTCTTAAAAGCAGAAAGCAGGCAGCACTTAGTCTTCTTGCCCAGCTAATACAGTCCGAACAGCGCTGTCAGCTTCAGGCGGTTCGTTTAGTATTAGCAGTTTGCATCTAAAGCTCACTTTCTATTTATAAAGGCAATACATGCACTAGTGGCTTACTCCCCAGCTTTCCCGGCTGAGGAGCATGAAAGGCATATACCTATTCGGATAGCCCATTACCCTTTCTTCTGCATTCTTGAAAGCACTTCACCCTCATTCAAATCACTCCTGCTCAAGCAACATTCTTTGGCTTACTACCTTGAATCTGATGGCATTCAAAGTCATTTGTAACTTCAAAAATATATTGCTATTCCTTTTGCGAGTAAGTATGGCTACAGGTATAAAATATAAATAAAGCCAATATATTTAGCTTTTATTATTCTTGTTTACGTATTTGCTAAAAATATTAGCTAAATCTATATTTGTTGGAAGTATGTGTAGAGCAAAAGTTATTCCCCTGAGTCCGCTGCAGTTGGAGCATCTGGATTTTGATTATCTGGAAAGTATAAAGATACCCTTTTTCGCTTCTTATATCTCAGCAGGTTTTCCCTCTCCTGCTGATGACCACATGGAGGAGCGCATTGACATTGGTAAACACCTTATACAAAACCCGACTTCTACTTATATGATGCGTGTGAAAGGCACTTCTATGATAGATGCAAACATTCATGACGGCGATATACTGGTGATTGATAAGTCTCTGAAGCCAGCAGACGGCTTGCCGGTAGTATGTTTTTTAGATGGCGAGTTCACCGTTAAAACCTTTAAGCGGATAGGCGATAAAGCTTTCTTGGCACCAGCCAACCCTGCTTATGAACCTATAGAGCTAACAGAAGAAATGGATATGAGAATTTGGGGTGTTGTAGCGTGGGTGCTGCATAAACCGGTGAAGCAATGACAACCTTATTTGCCTTGTGCGACTGTAACAACTTCTATGCAAGCTGTGAAAGAGTGTTCAACCCGGCTCTTAACGGAAAGCCAGTGGTAATTTTGAGCAATAACGACGGGTGCGTAATAGCCAGAAGCAACGAAGCAAAAGAACAAGGAATACAGATGGGCGAGCCATACTTCAAAATCAGAAATTTGGTAGAGAACAAGCTTGTAGATGCCTTCTCATCAAACTATGTGCTGTACGGAGACATGTCTGACAGGGTAATGCAAACGCTCTCCCAGTTCACCCCAAACCTGGAGGTATACTCAATAGATGAATGCTTTCTGGACTTAAGCGGCTTTTCCAGCACCAACCTGCTCAACTACGCATGGGAGATAAAGCAAACGGTGCACCAATGGACAGGCATACCAGTTAGCCTAGGTGTCGCCCCTACAAAGGCGCTGGCAAAGTTGGCAAACAAACTTGCCAAGAAGTCCTCCAAGGCAAATGGTGTGTTGGTGCTCACAAACCCATTCCACATCAGGAAAGCGTTGGAAGCTACAAAAATTGATAACGTATGGGGTATTGGCAGACAATATGCTACGTTCCTTAAAAAGCGAAACGTACACACGGCCTACGATTTCACGCAATTGTCAGAGAACTGGGTAAGGCAGCACATGACTGTAGTCGGAGTAAGACTGTTAAAAGAGCTGCGAGGGGAGTCTTGCCTTGACTTAGAAGACGTGGCCCCGGCCAAGAAAGGGATCTGCACGTCCAGAAGTTTCGGTGCCCGAGTGAATACTTTTGAAGATCTGCAGGAAGCTACGGCATCGTATGCAGCAAGATGCGCCAGAAAATTGCGTCAGCAAAAAAGTTGTGCCAAGGTTATTACCGTCTTTGTTAACACCAACCAGTTTTCCGAGCGCGACAGCCAGTACCACGCCAGCAAGACCATCTGTATGCCTGTTGCTACCAGCTCTGACATGGAGCTGACCCAATATGCTATTATTGCCTTAAAAGCCATATACAGGGACGGGTACCTCTACAAAAAGTCAGGAGTGTATGTGACCGACATTGTACCGGAGAACCAGATTCAGTATGATTTACTTGACAAGGTGAACAGAGATAAACATTCTAAATTAATGGGAGTGATAGACAACCTCTCTGACAGATTTGGCAGAAGCAAAGTAAGAGTGGCGACTCAGGGCTTTAAAAATACCTGGCAGTTGAAGAGTGACTTCAAATCGCCATTTTATACTACCAAATTAAATGATATACCAACCGTCTATTTGCGATAACCCTAATTAGATGTTCTTCACTTAGATAATTTAGGACAAAACCTTTAATTCAACATTCTTTGGTTATAAAACCTGCGCTCAAGTCCCCCACGGTAGTAGTCTGCAAAGAACGATTTACCTACTTCACTTATTCATTATTGATGAATTCACAAATAAAGCACCTTTGAGATGAGGCTTTTTCCCTGTTGACAACTCATCTGTGTTGTTATAAAAATACCAAGATAGGCCAACGCAGTAGAATCACAGCATAGCAATGCTTGCAATAAAAATATCCTTTCTTATCTTTATTGTTGCCTTTATAACAAGACCTATACTTCCTATTAAAATGAATACACTTACCAACGACAGCATGCACGGGTCTATCTTCATGTTTCTGAAGCGGTACGTGGAGAACAGCATGAACTACAGCGCCTGGGTTAACATCCTGCACAGTGAAGGCCTGTCCCAGCGTGCAGAAGAGCCTTACCAAATGAACCAGGTATACCCAATAAGTGAACTCTTTGCCATCATGTCAGCCGCATCTCTACAGAAGGGCATTCCCTATGATGAGATTCAAATGGAGTTTGGTGAGTTTTTGGTTCCTGACTTGCTACTGGTGTTCAAGCGCTTTGTAGACCCTTCCTGGAGGACCTTTGACATGCTCAGAAACATTGGCTCCCACATGCACGGCGGCATTAAGCAGGAGAACGACAAAACCAATCCACCACCCCTGCATGTAACAACCATTGGTAACAGGCTTCTGATCATCGACTACCACTCCAAACGCCGGATGGCTGGCTTTGCTATCGGCATCATTAAGGGTCTTGCAGCCTACTTTCAAGAGGCAGACCGGGTATTAGTACAGCCAACCACAGAACCTAATGCCGAACGGGTGCAGATAAGGGTGGAGTTTTTATAACGGCAGGGAGAAAGACCAGCAGCTTTTAGGTGTAAGGCAGCAGCCAAGCTATAAGAGTACTAGAGTACATAGCTATGGGAGAAGTACATTAGCTTAACCATACCTTGAGCTATAAATCTTCACTTCTGTTTTGCCAACAGCAAGTGAGTAGCAAGAGCTATATGCTTTCCCTTAATAAACGGACTGGTGTAGACGATGTGCAACATATAGCCGCTTGATTTCTCTCAACAACACCCAAAGAAATATGGCGCAGGAAGGAGAAGCTGCAGGATTAAGGCAAACAAAAAAGGCCTTCTACATAACGTAAAAGGCCTCTTTTAGCAGAGAGTGAGGGATTCGAACCCTCGATACCCTTTTGAGGTATACACACTTTCCAGGCGTGCTCCTTCAACCACTCGGACAACTCTCTATTCTGGTGCAAATATACGCTTTTCTGATTTACATCTGCAAGTATGGCACGTTATACTTAAAGGGTAATTTCGCCACGCAGGTTTTGTTCCAGCAATGCCACGCGCTCACGCCAGTTTAAATCCTGCCCCAGCACATACATTAGTTTGGTGATAGCGGCTTCCGTTGTAATGTCAGCTCCTCCTATTACCCCCATATCCAACAGATACCTGCTAGTTTCGTAATTCCCTTGGCGCACCATACCCTCGTCACACTGCGATACATTCAAAATCAGCACATCACGCTGAATAGCCTGTTGCAACAGATCCAGCAGCCAGGCAGAGGTTGGGGCATTGCCAGCACCAAAGGTCTCTAACACCACTCCTCTTACTCCGGGGGCTGCCAATATACTTTTAACTACCGCAGGGGTTATACCCGGGAAAAGTTTCAGGATGGCCACATGGTCATTGAACTTGTAATGCACTTTGAAAGGGCGATCGCTGTGTTGAGCTATAGCGCTCCAGAAGTAATCTATGTTAACACCAGCTTTGGCCAACGATGGATAATTCTCCGATTTAAACGCACTGTACTGGCTGCTTTCTACTTTTTTGGCCCGATTACCACGCAAAAGCTGATTATGGAAGTAGATGCAAACCTCTGGCACCACACTTTTTCCATCCACCTTAGTAGCAGCAATCTGTAGCGCAGAGATCAGGTTCTCTCGCGCATCTGTCCTTACGCGACCAATAGGAACCTGTGCGCCTGTAAAAATAACCGGCTTTTGCAGGTTCTCCAGCATATAACTTAGCGCCGAAGCACTGTAAGCCATGGTATCTGTCCCGTGCAAAATCACAAAGCCATCGTATTTTTGGTAATTCTCCTCTATCAGGCGAGCCATGGTCTGCCAATCGGCCAGTGTTACGTCCGATGAGTCGATGGCAGGCTCTACGCTTACCACCGTTAACAGAAAGTTGAACTGGCGCAGCTCAGGAACCTTCTGTATAATCTGGCTGAAGTTGAAAGGCACCAGGTGCTTGTGCTCTTCGTCGAACACCATTCCGATGGTACCACCCGTGTATATGATAAGTATGGAAGCCTCCGGGTTCTCCGGCGCAGCGGTGTCAATGTCTACTTTTACTATTTCCATGGTTATAGTTTAAAGAGGTTGAGCGCATTGGCCGTAGTCTTCTCAGCTACTTCGCTCAAGGATTTCTCCATTAAGTCGCCAACGCGTTGGGCAATCAGGGGCAGGTAAACAGGCTCGTTGCGTTTGCCGCGGTGCGGTGTGGGAGCCAGGTACGGGCAGTCCGTTTCCAGCACCAGGTCATCAAGCTGCAGGTGCGGCAGCACTTTGTCCATGCCGCCGTTCTTAAAGGTGGCAACCCCGCCTATACCCATCAAAAAACCAAGCTCTTTTACTTTCTCAGCCTCCTCCAGGGTGCCGCTAAAGCAATGAAATATGCCTGTAAGCGTGCCATCCTGGGCGGCTGCCACAATCTCATAAGCCTCGTTAAACGAATCGCGGGTGTGCAGCACAAGAGGCAACTGGTACTTTTTGGCCAGCTCTACCTGCACCCTCAGCGCCTCCTGTTGTTGTGGGAGAAAGGTCTTGTCCCAATATAAATCTATACCACACTCTCCTACAGCGGCGAACGTATGCTTGCTCAGCCACTCCTCCACCAGGTATAGCTCACGCTCAAAATCCTTATCTACCGAAGTCGGGTGCAGGCCCATCATAGGGATACATACCCCCGGATACTTCTCCTCCGCCTCCAGCAAAGCATCAATAGAAGTATGGTCGATGTTGGGCATGTAAATTCTGCTAACCCCCTCCTGCTGCGACCGCTCTACGGCCTCGGCCCTGTCGGCGTCAAACTTCTCTGAATATATGTGTGCGTGCGAATCGATGAATGTCATGAATCAACTAAATTTTAATGTAGATCAAAACAACCAAAGTAGTAGTGGTGCTGTTTCGGGGCGCAAGTTAAGAATTTAATTGCTGAAGGGCAGGCTCAGGCTAATCATGCTCTTACCACTTTCAACAAAGTATACTTACGTTCCTAATATTTTCTCCCTTTCCAGTTCATTTTCAGCGGGAGGAAAAAGTAGAATATGAGCACAACCGAAGACACGATCAAGTATAGCTCGAAAAGCGGATACATCCAGAGCACAACGCGGTGGCCAAGCCGGCGGAGGCAAATGTGCAGGAACACGCTTTGCAGGAACAGCTTAAACAGAAAGATGCTAAACATCACCCCAACAGAAGTATAGGCAAAGAACGGCAGCAGCACCGGGTAATACGCAGAGTGAAGTATAAGGATAAAAGCCATGTAAAAGGGCAGGTGCATGGAGCCGCGCATCCAGCGTTTGCGCTGGTGCAGAAAAGCCTTAAAACTCTCTGCTGGTGTAGAGAGCGCCATCACCTCAGGGCTGTAGATGTTTTTGAATCCCCAGCCACGCTTCAGCACCTGGTTGAAAATGGCAATGTCTTCGGTAATCGAGAACTCTATCCCCTCAAAGCCTCCCACCTGTTCATAAGCCTCGCGCCTGAGCAGCATGTTATTTCCCATGGTGGTTACAGGTTTGTTCAGGTCCGAGATCACCTGCATCATACCAAGTGCATACAGCCAATCCATTGCCTGTAGCTTGGCAAAAAAGCTGTTTCCTTCTATGGTGGTAATGCCGGTAACTACACCAACCTCCGGCCTCATGGCAGCAAGCAAGGCTTTGATCCACGAAGGCGGCACCACAATATCGGCATCGGTATAGAAGAAATAGTCAGTGGTAGCGAGTTTAGCCAAGTGTGCCAGCACATTTGCCTTGCCTTTAGCCTTCCCTATATTTTGGGTGATGGTGATGCAGGTATAGTTGGACTTGTTACGAATAAAATCATCTACAACAGCTCGTGTAGCATCGGTAGAGGCATCATCACCGATCAGCACTTCCACTTTGTCTTTAGGGTAATCCAACTGCTCCAGGGCATGCAGGCACCGTAGTATAGTATGCGCTTCGTTGCGGGCGGCAATAAGTATACTGATGCGTGGCAGCTCTTTAGGTGCTGTTGCATAATGCTGCCTGTTGAGCACCAGCAAGCACAGCAGAAAAACGAAGAGGGTGAAGTAAAGTATAAAATAGGCTATGGATACAATCATAAAGTCTCGAAAGTATAGCCCAGGCTGCTAAAATGCTCTAAAAAGCGCGGCAGGACATACATCATGTTTCTTTTGGCTTTGAGGCTGTCGTGAAATACGATAATGCTGCCGCTTTGGGTATACTTAATGGACTTTTGCAGGCACTTTTCTGGAGAAAGGCTCTGATCGTAGTCGTTGGTAAGCACATCCCACATGATAATTTCGTAAGATGGGTTTAACTGCTTTCCCTGCTCTTTGGTAATGCGGCCATACGGCGGGCGGAACAGTTTCTTTTCTGTCTGCTGCAGCCTCTCCACCTCCTGCTGACACTGTGCTGTATTGCCAAGGTATACTTCAAGCGGGGTTTTCCAGCCTTTTAGGTGGTTGTAGGTATGATTTGCCAGCAAGTGCCCCTGCTCCACTATTTGTCGGGCTATACTGGTGTTTGTGCTAATATTTTCGCCAACACAAAAAAAGGTAGCCTTCGCTTCATACTTGCTTAGCTGCTCCAGCACCCAAGGCGTTACCTCCGGGATGGGACCATCATCAAACGTAAGAAATAACTGCTTGCCCTTCACTTCACGGTGCCAGGTATAGTTTGGCAGCAGCTTTTTCAGGAGCCATGGTGTTTTATAAAAGCGAAGCACTTGGGAATGATTATTCGTTTATGGTTGATGACTGTTCGTTGGTCGAAGGAGTCTGAAGTACAGCTCAGTTGTAGCTACTATTCTTAGGGGCAGCTTCGGGGTTGCACATGCTTGTAAGCTACATCTATCAATTTGTACACTCTAACATCCGCTACAATTCAATCATTCGCTTAACCACTCCTTCAAAATTACTTAAACCGGCAGGACAGCAGCGTAATGTCATCGCTAAACGTGGACTGCTCATTGTACAGGTTTATCTCACGGAGCAACTGCAGGTGCAGCATCTTAGAGCTCAGGTAGCGGTTTCGTTGAAGAAAATCGATGGTGCCTTCGATACCAAATTCTGCCTCGTCCTCATCAAACACCTCCGTAAGCCCATCGGTATAGCATACCACTATCGAGCCTTCCGGAACATGCACCTTGCCCACATTCATAAACGGCAGCACATCAAACACACCCAACATGGTGCAGCCATCATTCAGCAGGTAGTGCGAGTTATCCTTGTAAAGAAGGATTGGGGCATTATGGCCAGCGTTTACATAGCTCAGTTCACGGGTTTTACGGTTATAGACAGCTACAAACGTAGTAATAAATTTCTCTGCAATCGCGTTTCTATAGATCAGGTTGTTCAGTTCCGACACCACAGTATTTAGGTCCGACGTCTGGCGAAGTATGGTTCTGAGGCCTGCCTGAAAGTTTGACATCAGCAGTGAAGCAGGTACACCCTTGCCAGATACATCTGCCACGCAGAACAGAAACTGGTCTGCATCGATCTCTACGAAATCATAATAATCTCCCCCGATAGAAGAGTGCGGGATATAACTCGCGTGTATGGTAACGTCCTTGTCGTTTGGCAGGCTTTTCGGGAACAGCATCGTCTGCACCTCACGGGCAATCTCAATCTCCCTACGTATCGACTCCTGCGCCAGCCGCTGCCTTGCCATCTTGTGGTTCTCGATAGCTACCAGCATGATGTTACTGATGGTCTGCACAAAATTCAGCGCATCCAGGTTGTTGTAGTACGACTGTAGCTTTCCGATCATTACAAATGCCAGCACTTTTCCGTTGTGCAGCACCGGAATCACGATATCAAAGCAGCGCCACTTCTTATCCACTTTAAGGGTAGAAACCTTGGTGATTTCCTTTACCCCTAAAATCTCCTTCGGCAAAGTCAGCTTTGTAAAATCCTGGTCTGTACCCGCTGAATTGATCACACAGGCCCAATCCTCATCATGCACGTATAGCACTAACCGGTGAATCTGTAATTGCGCCAGTAATGTAAACCGGTAGATCTTGTACAGCGCGTTCTCAGGGAGGTTAGCGTTAATTGCCTGTGTAATCTCAAGCAAAGCCGTTAACTCCAACTTCTTCAGGTTCAGCTCCTGCTGCGGTTTCTGTGATGTATTATCAGACATTAGAAATCTGGATTTTAGGGTCGTAAGCATCGCGCAGGCCGTTCCCCAGCAGGTTAAAGGCCAGCACCAATAAACTGATGCAAATACTAGGTAAAACTACTAAAAAAAGACCAGCCTTGGCACCAATCAGCTGAAAACCTTCGTTCACCATCATCCCCCACGATGGCGCCGGTGGCTGCACACCTAAGCCTAAAAAGCTTAAGCCAGCCTCGATAAGTATGGCCGAGGCAAAATTGGCTGTCGCAATAACAATTAAAGGCCCTATCATGTTTGGCAGCAAATGCCGGAAAATCACCTTATACTGTGGCACACCTAGCACTTGGGCTGCCTCCACGTAGGTTTTCTCTTTTAGGCTGAGGATCTGGCCGCGCACTACACGCGCTACTTCCACCCACATGGTAAGCCCCACGGCCACAAAAGCGACCCAAACTCCTTTGCTGTCCAGGGCAAGGCTAATGGCAATCACCAGCATAATACTTGGCACCGACCATACTACCGTCATTAAAAACAGCATAAGCTTATCTACCCAGCCACCAAAATAGCCTCCGGTTGCCCCAATCAGTACCCCCACTACCAGCGAAATCAGCACCGCCACGAAACCAATTCCTAATGAGATGCGGGTACCAAGTATAAGCCTGCTAAGTACGTCGCGACCCGCTTTATCTGTGCCTAACAGAAAGGTTCTATCAGAAATATAATCATCCTCAATGATTGTCTTAAGACTCTCTTTATCAGATGATACTAAATTTTTACTCAAGAGTTTGTTTAAGTTAAAAACACGCTCCTGATCAGCCAGTGCATTATTGCTGCGCAGCGGTTGCACCACCAGGCTATCTCCCCTGAAGGCGTAGCTTTCGATGGGCAGCTCCAGGTAGTCGGCAGGCTGCCCGAAAAGCACCAGTTCCAGCACATTCACATCTTCGGCTATACCCACAGCCTTTGGCATACGCAATACCTGAGTAGAGAAGCCCGGTTGCTTCTTCTGAATCTGCACAAGCCCATTGTTGGCATTCGGAGTGCTATCGGGCATGATGAGGTAGCCCAGCAGCGCCACCACTACCGACAGCACAATCACCGCTAAACCAAACATGGCCGGTTTGTTCTGCAGCAGGCGCTGACGAATGTAATACGAAGGCGGCCGTGAAACAGGCGCTGCTTTAGTGATGGTGGCCATTTAGATAGAGTTATGTGCCACCAGCCCGGCCTTGGTGGCCAGAAAGAAATAATCCTGGTAAAGCTGACCGAAGTCGTCAGCATCATAATCATGCGCTGTATCCTGGTCTGGGTATAGAATTTTAACGTAGCCCTGCTGCAGGAGCGACTGCAGGCCTAAAAGAAGCTCCTCTTCAGGAAGAGAGAGGGTGTTTTTAAGATCTAGATAAGAGGTCACGAAGTATAACTCGTCCAGAATATCGAATTCGTTTTCAGTCATGGGGTTCTAATGGTTCGGCCTTTCCAGCTATAGCGCCCGAATAGGCCATAAATAGCAGTAAAAACTACGTATGGAATATAAACCAGCTGTAAAGGCAATATGTACAAAAGATATCGCTTTTTGCCCATAAAGCTGAGTATTGAGTTTAAAAATAATAAATCGATGCCAAACTTGATAAGGTAAGCGAATAAAAAGGCTTTTAGGGCGAGGCTACCCCAGAGCACCAGGGGCAACGCCAGGAACAGCAGAAAGTTTACCATAAAGGCACACAGCGCCACCAGCTGCACCTGCAGGCTTTGATAAGACTTCCATTTGCTAGCCCATCTTACACGTTGTTGTACAAAGGAAGTCAGCGTTTTACGCGCCAAAGTATAAACAATAGCTTTATTGTTTTTCAGGAATTTTACTCTCCCCGGGAAAGCTTTATCCACTTTGTGCAGCAGAAACTCATCATCACCACTGGCAATGTTTTCGTTACCGGCAAAGCCATTCACCTGCTGGAATACATCTTTGGTATAGGCCAGGTTTGCCCCGTTGCACATGTTAGGGCTATTCATTGCTATAGAAGCTCCGCCTACCCCTATCAAACTGGCAAACTCAACAAGCTGCATGCGCTCAAAATGAGTAGGTGTAGGATCAAAGCAAACAGGACCGCTTATAAAGTATGGCTGCTCCGTTTCGAAAAGATGGGCATACTCCCGCAGCCACTCCGGCTCAACCCGGCAGTCGCCGTCTGTGAGCACAAGCAGGGTTCCCTGCGCCTCTCCCACTCCTACCTGGACTGCAGCTTTCTTGCCACCTTCCTTAACATAATCATTCAACTTAAGAACCTTATAAGAAAGCTGGGAAGTACGCACGTGCTGCTGTACCTGCTCCAGCGTACCATCATCTGAGTGGTCATCTATTACCAGAACCTCTAGCAAATGCTGTGGATATTTCTGATGTTCTACATCTGAGAGTAATTTTATAATTCGCTCATACTCATTGCGAACAGGTATGATAACAGATATTTTAGTTGAAGGCATAAATGTCGATGGCACACTGGTTTCCGGCAGCTTCTGCCAGGCCAGCCAGCGACGAAGCATAACCCAGCCATACCATAGCAGCGAGAGTGATAACAGCCAAGTCATACCGTTACACGTTTACGGTTCAGGCGCAGGCGCAACACAAATAGCAGACCTACTGCACTAGGCACGGCAATATTGAGCAACCAAAGGCTAAGGCTGGCACTAAGCACCTGCAGGCGCTCCTGCCCCAGCAAACCGAACAAGTACATAGCCGACAGCTCCCGCACACCTAAATCAGACAACAAGCTGACAGACGGTACTACAGATTTCAGAAAAAATGTACCTGACACCCCGCTTATATACTGTAAAGGAGTTAGCCGTACCTCAAACAACACCAACAGCATGACAAACTGCATTAGAAAAACTGCATACCGCCCCAAAGAAAGCCATAGCAGCCTCGTCATCTCTACAGAATTATAACTGCCCATTATAGCTAAGTATGGCACAAAAGAACGAAAAGGTTTGATGGCAGCCACCACCGCTACCATAGCTTTAGCATTGTAAAGCAGCAGCAGCATGAGGCAGCACAAGGCCACCAGCAGTGCCACCAGGCTCATAGCCACACCAGGATAAGACCTCCAGCCAAACACAAGTATAAAGTACAACAATCCGCCAGAGCCCGCCAGCACAGTGGCTACCAACTGGCAGAACCTCCCTATAAAAATGGCCCCGATCGCTTCCAGCCGCTGCCGGCTCTTCAGCTCCAGTACCCGTCCTGCATAGTCGCCCAGCCGGTTTGGTGTGATGAAGCCTAGGGTAAGGCCAACCATTACGGAACGGTAAGCCCGCAGAAAAGAAATCGGCTCCAGCTTCTGCCCCAGCAACTGCCACTTGCGCGCCTCAAATCCCCAGTTAACAGGAATAAGCAGTGCTGTAAGTATAAACAGATAACTTAGCGGGCGCTGCACTGCCTGGCGCAGTATTTCGCCCCAGCTTAACAAAGTATCTGGTGCTGTAAAAATAGCCTGATGCAGCAGAAACAGGGTTAGCCCTACTACTATACCTTTGCCGAGCAGCAAAAGGAATTTATTGTTCTGTTTGATGTTCAAGATAATGTCTAAATTTGCACCTTCATGGTTTACTCTTCTGCACTTCCGCCCAACAAATTAATTCTTGGCATCGACCCTGGCACACAGATTATGGGCTACGGCCTGATAGAAGTGACTGGCTCTAAGGTTCAAGTGCTACAGTATGGCGTTATCAACCTTAAAAGCTATAGCAATCACGCCATCAAGTTAAAGAAAATATTCGACCGCATGATACAGCTTATCGATGAGTACCTCCCCGACGAGCTGGCTATTGAGTCGCCTTTCTTTGGTGTGAACGTGCAGAGTATGCTGAAGCTGGGCCGTGCGCAAGGTGTGGCTATCGCCGCTGCTCTCTCCCGCGATATTCCGTACGTGGAGTACGCCCCCAAGAAAATAAAGCAATCTATCACCGGAAACGGCAATGCCTCTAAAGAGCAAGTGGCCAGTATGCTGATGCAGATTCTTAAGATACAGGAGGCTCCTAAGCTACTCGACGCAACGGATGCACTTGGTGTTGCGCTTTGCCACCACTACCAGAAAGGTAATAATGCCAAACAAGGTGGTAAGTCCTGGAAGAGTTTTTTAACGGATAACCCGGATAGATTAGCGGGTAAGTAGTGGTGCCGCCGCTGGCGCAAGTCTTAAGCCTTTTTCTGGCGCAAAAGTCCATTTGTGCCTCTAGCTGCCCCAGCTTATACTTCCATAACGTCTCCCGCTGGCGCTAGCTTGCAGCTAGTGCCTATCATGGGTAGAGCTTTCAGCTCTACTGGCTCGCAGAGCCATACCTATACAGACTCGGCCGTATTTCCAAAGCATTTGCTTGCTGTGGTTTGAAACAAGCTATCTTTTCTAATGTCCTGTTCATCCTCCAGCTCCCAAACACCTAATGTTTCACCTTCTACTTTGGAGCGCTCACAGCCGCGAGGCCCCGTTCTCGGGCATCGCGCTGTGCAATTGAAGCTGCTCCGGGGGTAGGGGCCCTCTACTCGCTCCGCTGCGGGCTGCCCTTACGGGCACCGCATCAATTACAAGGCGCTCAACCCAAGGACTGAGATCAGTCAGATAGCCAAAGTTGACGGAGCTTCTCACGTTTTGTAGGGATAGTGGTGACTTGTCCGCGCTATACTTTATACTTGCTCTTCAGCAGCGTAGGCTCGTCACTTAGGAGCAAGCGTGATTGGCTAACATCACACCCCCTCTTTCAACAAAAAAAAGCCGGCGCTTCTACAGCACCGGCTCTCTATTTCTTCATCCAGATGTTTTTAAGGAGCCTGATAAGCTTCTCTGATTTTGCTGGCTACTTCTTCAAACTCTTCTTTGCTGAACTGCTTTTTGTTGGCAAAGTTCATGTCCTGCATGTTGTTAAGCGGGATGAGGTGCACGTGCGCGTGTGGCACCTCAATGCCTACCACAGCCACGGCAATGCGTTTGCAAGGCACCACCTTTTCTACAGCAGCGGCTACTTTTTTGGCAAAGGCCATCAGGCCCAGGTACAACTCATCGTCCAGGTCGAAGAGGTAATCTATTTGCTGCTTCGGTATTACCAGTGTATGGCCTTTAGTGGTAGGGAACACATCCAGAAAGGCAAGGTAGCGATCGTCTTCTGCTATTTTATAGGCAGGTATCTCTCCGTTAACAATCTTGGTGAATATCGAAGCTTCCATAGTTTAGCGGCTTATTTCTAAAATCTCAAATTCAAGTTTACCAGCTGGTACCGTTATCTCGGCTACATCACCTACTGATTTGCCTAAAAGGCCTTTACCGATTGGAGACTTTACAGAGATTTTGCCAGAAGCAAGATTTGCCTCTTCTTCGGCCACCAATGTATAATCAACGATCATGTTGTTTTTCAGGTTCTTGATCTTCACCTTAGAAAGGATCAATGCCTTACTGCTATCAAGATTTGACTCATCGATCAGGCGGGCATTGCCTACCACTTCTTCCAGCTTAGAAATTTTAAGTTCCAGATGGCCTTGAGCGTCTTTGGCTGCATCATATTCAGCATTCTCACTCAAGTCACCTTTGTCACGGGCTTCGGCCAGTTGGCGCGCTACTTCAGAGCGGCCTTTGGTTTTGAGCTCTGCCAACTCTTCTTTCAGCCTTTGCAGCCCTTCAGCAGTATAATAATTGATGTTGCTCATTGTATGATTCTCACGTTTTGAAACACAAAAAACAAAAAGAACGGTTATGGCGTGCATAACCGTTCTTTTTGC
>NZ_JBHTLD010000084.1:0-18997 GCF_042678745.1 Pontibacter rugosus
TAAGCATTAAGTTTAAAATTGAAAAGACTTGTGATTTTTGTTTGTGACATGTATAGCGGTCTGGTCTAAACTGTGGCGAAGCTAAAGTTTAGGCGTGGTTACCAGTTTGTTTTTCTAATACAATTTAACTTCTATACCCTTACCTTCTTCCATTAATTTGGTGTAATCATCAGAATATAAAACGCGTGGTTTAATATCTTTTGAGCCTTCTTGTTTGTAAAAGAAATGTTCACCTGAGTTAACAACCACAGTACCACTTTCACAGGTCGCAATAGCGCTAAAATAAGCATCAAAGCCGCTTAAATCTCTGTAAATAAGAAAATCATTCGTCGGCAAACTTTCATGTTTTCCTTTTGCTAAAATCACCCCACGTTCGCCAGGTTCCCAATAAATAATTGCTGTTAAATAACTGTTCCCACAATCATTCAATTTATAGTAATGGTACTCATATTCGGGTTTCAAAATAAGCCAAATCACAAATCCAGAACCTATTAGTAACAGAGGCAGCGATATTAGTAACCGCTTTTTGAAAGATATTTTCTTGTCCAAATATGTTTTTTTATAATTCTAATTGCTGGTAACTATGTGCTAGCAGAGGTACTACTCCTGCTATACTTCAAATATAGCAGATAAACGAAATAGCCATTTAGCTCATTTGCTGAATCTACAAATAAGCCGAACAGGACTAAAATCTTATTTACCATCAAACAAAATCTATTGTACCGGTTTCGGATATTCTACAGACACCTATCCCATCTATGCAGCACGACAAGGTAAATTCCATAACCTTATTACTGATTTGGCAATTCACAAGCAGCGTCTAAATTAGCTGCTAAAAGCTTAGCAGTCTGTAGGGCACGTTCTCTGTTTGAGAACCCAAATAAAAGGTGTGGTGTAGGTTTGGCTGCGTACAGAAATACCTTGTGCTCCGTTACAGTTCCTGACCAAGTTGGGCTTATACCATTAGGAGTGTTTGCAGCTTTCTGTCTAACAGAAATCACTGCTACTTTTGTAATGTTTGGTAGAGTTACCCATTTTCCTGCTTTATAGCCCATAATGGAGGAGTATTCTTTTACTCTATTCCTATCGAAATCTATAAGAGTACCATTGTAGGATAATACTATTACAAGCCCAAGTGTTATGGCTCCTGCTCCAACCCACATAGCTTTTTCTAAAGAGCTTGATCCTTCTATAAATACGGGGCTAACTGTCGAAACCAAACCAGCAACTATCAACAACAGTCCTATAAGATGTGGGCCTGAAGTATAGCTTCTCTCCTTAAAGTTGTAGTATTTCATAGTACGGGGTTTGGGTTCTATATCAACTTTAAAGGTTTTAGCTTTTGAGCAAGTATAGAGAAGCGTTTTTTTGCCTTAAACTAGAAAATCAGCGGTTTATATAAAAGGCGAACGGGGCGTAACCGAAGTGTGAATTTTATAACTTGTTACCAGCTGGTTATTTTATTTAGAAGACAGAATCTTCAAAGTGTATGTTCTTTTTCACTTTATCTTCTATGACCGAATAATAGGCAAACTCATTTTTGGATTTGGATTCATAACCGAAACTGTCTTGGTCAATCCATTTACACTTTAATGCAATTGCGTACGAGCTATCTCCCCACCACCAATTCTTTTTATCGAACAAAACCGCTTCTCTTGTGGAGCTTCCTGTTACTATACATACTTTAAGAGTAGCTGTACTTTCTGTTTTTGCCAGTATTGCTACACCTGTGCTTTTCCGGTCTCTCGATTTCCTTCTTTTATGACGTTTCTCAAATATAAAGTCAGAGCTAAGAACAGTTCGGTAAGCTGATTCAAAAACTGATTTGTCCCAGCCTAACTTATCTGCGGCTTCCATTACAGTATTATGGATCAGGTCAAGGAGATATCGATACTGCTCCACTTTATTGAGTCGAAGATATAGCTCTTCATCCATTGTAGTGTAGAGTGTGCAAATAGCTCCAATGTAGGAAGGTTCCTTAGAAACCCTTTCTTTATTTGTCTGTATGCAGATTCTTCCTGTTTTTGGAGGCTTATACCCCTCCAAAGAATGGTAATAGTAGTCTGAGACAAAGTTCACCGTTTTTCGGAATTCCCAATCAAAAGGAGTCTCCTTGATTTTCGTACCGTTGTAGTAAACTGTGATGTCGTTTAAAGGCCACATTATTTTTTTTAAATGAAAGGTAACTATAGCATACAAGAAAACCTTCTCCCACTATACACCAAATATAGCAGATAAACAGAAAAGATATTCGGCACATCTGATAAATATACAAATAAGCAGAACTTCAAAAATTACCACCTACCGCACCAACTCCCCCACTTTTTTAATCCCACGCTTTTGTGCCTGTGCCAGCAGCTTTAGCAGCAGTATGGCGGTGATAAAGGCATCGCCGGAGGCCGTGTGGCGGGATTCTGTAGGTAAGTTATACTTGCTGATGAGGGTGTCCAAGGTATAGTCGGAGCGGCGGTAGCTATCAGGGGACAGCTGGCGTCGTTCCAAACGTTTGGCTAGCTGGGCCGTATCCAGTGTTTTGTTGTAGAGCCTGCCCTCTAAGCCGCTGCGTTGCATCATGCCATTCACCATTTCTACATCAAACGCTACGTGGTGGCCGACCAAAACAGCATTTCCTGCAAAAGCCAGAAAAGCCTCTAAAGCATCCAGCTCTGGTACTCCCTGCTCCAGTTCCTGCCGCAGCAGCCCGTGCACTTCGGCGCTTTTATTGCCGTACGCTATCTCCTGCCGCACCACGCATTCGAAACTCTCCTGCACCAGCACCTGCCCCTGCCGTACTTTTACAGCTCCAATGGCCAATACCTTATCGTTCTTCTCGTCCAGGCCGGTAGTTTCGGTATCAAACACCACAAACTCAGCAACAGAAAGCGGGACGTCAGAGGATGCCTGCCTATTTATACTTTGAATGTACGCTTTCCAGAAAGCAGGATCATTGGGGTTTGCTTCGGGTTTAGTGGATATAAGTTTGTTTAGCCACGTTAGCATCAGCTCAGGTAATTTAATTGAAAGCGCACCTGCAACAGTTCCTGCACATCGCTGATAAGCTTGAAAGTGTTCCGAAGCGTCTGCCGCTCTAGTTTGTTAAGCTGCTCAGGACTAATGTAGCGGCCCGTATTGTGGTTACGAAGCCCACTTAAGGCACGGTGGCGCATCATGATTTCGTAGGCCACGGCAGCTTCGCGGTAGAGTGCTGCATTCTGCGGCTCCAGTTCGGCAAGTTTGGCAAAGCGCTTAAAGGTGTTGTTCTCTCCCGCCACCCGGTTATCCAGCGTCAGCACACGGGCAGCATCAACCAGCGGCGTCATGGCTCGTAGTTTTATATCGAACTGGTCTTTGTGCCCTCCTCCGCGCTCCACCATAAAATTACGAAAAAAGCTAAGCGGCGGCGGGCTCTGTAAGGCGTGCTTGGCCAGGTATGGCAGGAAAATACGCTCCTGCTGTATGTGCTCGTAAATGTAATCGGTTAACTGATGGGCCAGTTCAAAACTGCCGTACACAGGGCGATAGTCAAAAAAGATACTGGCGTTGAGCAAGGCTTCTTCGGTCGGCTCATGAATCCAGGCATGAAAGTATTGTTTCCAGGTGTGCAGCGGCTGGCACCACTTAATGTTACCTGCCATCATGTTGGCAGGGCATCTTTCAAATCCACAGCTAGCAAGCACCTCGTTTACCAGCCCCGCCAGTTTCACAAAGTATGCCTGTGCCTCCATCTCTTGCCCTGCATGCGCATCTTCAAACACCAGCGCGTTATCCTGATCGGTTCGCAGCAGTTGCTCCTCGCGCCCCTCACTCCCAATAGAAAGCCAGCAGTAGCGTAGCGGCGGCTCACCCAATATACTTTCGGCATACTCCAGCGCCCGCACGATCAGCGCATCATTAACTTCTGACAGTATGTTGGCAATAAAGGCGATGTTTACGTCCTGCTCCAGGTACTTCTGCAGCAGCTCCTCGGCACGGTTCCGGATAGCAGGCAAACTGTCTATACGTTGCGTCTGACGAATTTCCTGCACCAGCACCGCTGGGTTATTGCCCTGCGCGAGTAACAGGTGATGTTCTGTTAGCACTCCTTCTGCCGGTGAGTTTGCCGTTCCGTTGCTTGTTACACAAAGGTGCTTTACCCGGTGGCGCATCATCAGCAATAAAGCTTCGGCCATGTGCGGATTGGGTTTCAGCGTAATCACCGGTGCCGACATCACTGCTGAAACGGAATCTTCTATACTTATCGGCCCTGCCACCACGCGCTTCCGTAAATCTGTGTCGGTTACGATACCTATTGGGTGCTCCTGCTCATTAACCACCAGTATAAAACTGGAGTCTTTGTCGCTCATAATCTGGGCCGCCAGCCGAACAGTAGTTTGAGGGGTGCAGGTAACTTTGCTGTGGTTGGTCTCCAGTGTCAGAACCTCTTCGAGGTGCAGCGGCTGGTGTGCTGTATAGCTGCCCAGATTACGGCGGGCGGCTTGCGTTTCCTGCATATTCCCTTGTTGGACAGGAGCCCCAGCTGCAAAACCAGCGGCAAAGTATAGAACCACCTCCGGGTTGTGCCGCAGAACGGGGTCGAACAGCGCAATAGATACACCATACACCAGTGTTTCCTCTGCTGCTGTAGCTGTGGAGGAATAGTTCTTTTTGGCGATTAGCGCCCGGGCTCCAAAAACATCTCCTTCATCGCATACATCCACCAGTCGCCTGGCTTCTTCCGGCCCCTGCTCCAACCGCACCGATCCTTGCCGCACCACATAAAACACCTCATGCGGCGTATCGCCCTGCCTGAATAGCACCTGCTTCGGCTCAAGGTACTGCACCCGCACCTGCCCCGCCAGCTGCCGCAGCTGTTCCTGCGCAATCAGGTTAAACGGCGGGTACTGCTTCAGGAATTCGAATACACGCTCTTGTATGGCGTTGGCGGGTTTCATAACGAAGTTAGTTTGTGCTTGTTTAAGGTAAGGGTTTTGAGGATGAGGTGCAAGGGGTTTGGGGTTAAGGTATTTCTCTGGCTGCTGTTTCTGCTTACTCCTTTGACTGCCACTGCTTATACTTACTCGCTGGCTTTCTGCAGCTTCAGCCAAGGTATCCTTTCTAGCTTCCGTTCATCCTCCAGCTCCCAAATACCCACTGTTTCACCTTTAACTTTGGAGCGCTCACGGCTGGGGTAGGGGCCCTATATGAGCGGGGCCCCGTCCTGGGGGTAGGGGCCCTCGATAAGGGTATCGCGCTGTGCAATTGAAGCTGCCACCGCTGCGCTGCAGGCTGCCCTTCGGGCACCGCATCAATTACAAGGCGCTCAACCCAAGGACTGGAAACAGCTTAGCTAGTCACAGCCTTCACGATGCAACAAGCAGAACTGCCCCCTTGAGAGGATTACAGGGGGAGTTTACCCTCCTGCGGATAATTCCCCTCCTCGGAGGGGTTAGGGGTGGGTTCATCAAAACAACTGAAACTACAAAGCTTATACTTCTTCCGCAGCAATTATATGCTCCCTCCCCTGTTTTAGAGGAGGGTTGGGGAGGGGTAAAGCTCCCCAACCCTCCTTAGACAAGGCGGGACTGGTGGTGGTTAGACTGCGGCAAGCATTTGAACCCAGAAGACATTCTCTGGAGCCCATACCAAAAGCAAAAAGCCCTGCAGCAAATGCTGCAGGGCTTAAAACAACTAAACTAAATTTACGCCTAGAGCGCGTTATTCTTGATCTCTTCCACTACATCCGGATCAAGCAGCGTGGAGGTATCACCTAGATTTGAGGTATCACCTTCGGCTACTTTGCGCAGGATGCGGCGCATGATCTTACCGGATCTGGTTTTTGGCAAGCCGCTTACGATCTGGATTTTGTCTGGTTTGGCTATTTTGCCGATCTTCTCTACTACCGTCTCAATGATCTCGGCACGCAGGTATTCCTCGCGCTCCGGCTTGTCCTTCAGAATGACGAAGGCGTAGATGCCCTGCCCCTTCACATCATGCGGATAGCCTACCACAGCCGATTCAATTACGTGCTCGTTGTGATTGATGGCTTCCTCGATTTCGGCGGTTCCGAAACGGTGCCCTGATACGTTGATTACATCATCTACACGCCCAATGATACGGTACAAGCCGTTCTCGTCGCGCTTGGCTCCGTCGCCGGTAAAGTATAAGCCTTTGTAAGTAGAGAAGTAGCTCAGGCGGGCGCGTTCATGGTCGCCGTAGGTGGTGCGAATGATGCCTGGCCATGGGAACTTCATGCACAGATAACCTTCCTGCCCATTTTCGGTAATCTCATTTCCGTCACCATCTACCAGTATTGGCTGAATACCCGGCAGCGGAAGGCCTGCGTGGCTTGGTTTCATCGGGGTAACATCAGCCAGTGTAGAGATCATGATACCGCCTGTTTCGGTTTGCCACCAGGTATCCACCACCGGACAATCCTCTTTGCCGACGTGCGTATGATACCAGTGCCAGGCTTCTTCGTTGATCGGCTCTCCTACGGAGCCAAGTACACGCAGCGAGTCCAGGCTGTACGAAAGCACATCATCCAAATCACCGCCCATCAGGGCACGAATAGCGGTTGGAGCTGTATAGAATATCGTCACGCCAAACTTATCGCATACTTGCCAGAAGCGGCCGTTGTCCGGGTAGGTTGGTACGCCTTCAAACATTAAGGTGGTGGCACCCGCCAGCAGCGGACCATACACCAGGTACGTATGGCCGGTAATCCAGCCGATGTCAGCCGTACACCAGTAAACATCGCTTTCCTGGTATTGGAATACGTTGCTGAAGCTGTACTGGGCATATACCATATAACCGCCACAAGTATGCACCACGCCTTTCGGTTTGCCCGTGGAGCCTGACGTATAGAGTATAAACAGCATGTCTTCTGCGTCCATTTCCTCGGCAGGACACTCTTTGCTCACATCCTTCACCTCGTCGTGGAACCACACATCGCGGCCTTCCACCATGTTAACAGCCCAGCCCAGGCGCTCAAACACAATTACACGCTTTACAGACTCACAGTTTTCGAGTGCTTCGTCTACTACACGCTTCACCGGAATCTGCTTGGCACCACGGTTCAAACCGTCAGAAGTCAAAACCATGCTACATTGTGCGTCATTGATTCTGTCGGCCATGGCTACGGCAGAGAAACCGGCAAATACAACCGAGTGAATGGCTCCGATACGGGCACAAGCCAGCACAGCAATCGCCAGTTCTGGAATCATCGGCATGTAGATACAGATGCGATCACCTTTCTTGGCGCCGTTCTTTTTGAGCACGTTAGCAAACTGGCATACTTTCTCGTGCAGTTCGCGGTAGGTATAGCGCACAAAACGCTCTTTCGGGTCGTTTGGCTCCCAGATCAGGGCCAGCTTGTTGCCGCGGGTTTTCAGGTGGCGGTCCAGGCAGTTTTCTGTGATGTTCATTTTACCGCCCTGGAACCACTTTATACTTGGCTCTTCAAAATTCCAGTCAAGCACTTTGTCCCACTTTTTGCGCCAGGTAAAGGTTTCTGCAATATCAGACCAGAAGCCTTCCGGGTCTTCGGTGCTGCGTTTGTAGGCTTCCTGGTACTCTTCAAAAGTTTTAACTTGATAGTTCGTCATGGCAAGGTTTAGTTCTTGGTTTGCGTTTGTCTTAAGGTTTATGAATGCATTCCCGATGCGTCGTTTCTTCAGGTGATCGTGAATTTCAGTCAGAATAACCGGATCGTCTATAGTAGAAGGTACGGCATACGGAGTACCGTCTGCAATGTGGCGCAGGATGCGGCGCAGTATCTTGCCGGACCGGGTTTTAGGCAGTCGGTTCACCAGCAGCACGTTTTTGAAGTATGCCACCGCCCCGATCTGCTCCCGGATTATGCTTACCAGCTCCTTTTCCAGTTGCTGCTCCCCTATCGTCTGGCCGTCTTTCAATACCACGAGCCCGATAGGCCGCTGCCCGCGCAGATCGTCGGCTATACCTACCACAGCACATTCAGCCACTGCCGGATGCGCTGCTACCATCTCCTCCATCTCGCCAGTAGAGAGGCGATGCCCGGATACATTGATCACATCATCAATACGACCCATGATGTATACGTAGCCGTCTTCGTCGATGTAGCCGCCGTCGCCGGTCATATAGTAGCCGGGGAACTGCTCCAGGTATGATTTACGGAAACGCTCATCATCCTGCCAGAGCGTCGGCAGGCAGCCTGGTGGCAAAGGCAGTTTCACGGCTACAATGCCTTCCTGGTTCGGGATGAGTTGCTTTCCTTCCTCGTTCAGAATCTGTACCTCGTAGCCACAGACAGGGTTACCGGCAGAGCCAGGTTTAGCAGGCAGATCTTCTATGCCCATCATGTTGGCTACCATTGGCCAGCCGGATTCGGTTTGCCACCAGTGGTCGATCACCGGCACTTTCAGCATATCTTTTGCCCAGTGGTAGGTCGCTACATCGCAGCGTTCTCCAGCTAAAAACAGGTACTTGAGCGATGGCGTGTCATACTTCTTTTTGAACAGCCCGTCTGGATCTTCTTTTTTGATGGCACGGAACGCGGTTGGGGCGGTAAACAGCACCTTTACACCGTGCTCCTGAATCACGCGCCAGAACGTACCGGCATCAGGTGTGCGCACCGGCTTGCCCTCGAAAAGTATCGTGGTACAGCCGTGAATCAGCGGCCCGTATACTAAGTATGAATGCCCCACGGCCCAGCCTACATCTGAAGCCGCCCAGAACACATCGCCCGGATCTACATCATACACCGCCTTCATGCTATACTTAAGCGCCACCGCATGGCCGCCGTTATCGCGCACAATGCCTTTGGGTTTGCCGGTGGTGCCCGAAGTATAAAGTATGTACAGCGGGTCGGTAGCATCTACAGGTACACAATCGGCTGGTTCGGCCTGCTCCAGCACCTCCATGTAATCTAAGTCCCGGCCCGGTTGCATTTGGGCTTTTACCTGCGGCCGCTGAAAAATAATGGTATGGTCAGGTTTGTGTGTGCTGGTATCGAGGGCTTTGTCGAGTAGCGGCTTGTACGGAATAGTGTTGGCAAACTCGATACCGCAGGAGGCGGAAATAACCACTTTGGGCTTGGCATCATCAATGCGCACGCGCAGCTCATGCGGGGCAAAGCCACCGAACACCACCGAGTGTATCGCTCCCAGACGGGCACAAGCCAGCATCGCCACCATCGCCTCCGGTATAACAGGCATGTAAATGACCACAGTATCCCCCTTTCCCACTCCCAAATCCTGCAACGCCCCAGCAAACCGCGCCACAAAATCGCGCAGCTCCCGGTACGTATACTTCTTGATGGTATTAGTTACGGGCGAGTTATAAATCAGCGCTGTCTGGTCGGCACGGCCGTTGTCTACGTGGTAATCCAGGGCCAGGTAAGCGGTGTTTAGCTTGCCGCCTTTAAACCAGCGGTAAAAGCCGTTTTCGTCAGTAGTCAGAATCTGCTCCGGCTTCTCGTACCAATCCAGCTGTGCGGCCTGTTCTCCCCAGAATGCCTCCGGGTCTGCTATACTCTGGGCGTAGGCCTGCTCGTATGTTTTGGGTGTTCGGGTTGAGTTCTCCATAGTTCTGCTGTTTTTATACGATCAACTCACAGTCATTTCTTTTATTTTCTCCATCAGGAAGCGTGTCGAAAAAGGCTTAGGGATGTATAAATCCGCTCCCACGGCATAGCCTTTCTTTACATCTGTTTCCTTGGTTTTGGCGCTTAAGAAAATCACCTTGGCACCTTTCATTTCTTCTTTCTTCCGGATATGGCGGCATACTTCGTAGCCATCCACATCGGGCATCATAATATCAAGCACCACTACCTGTGGCAGCTCTTTGTTCACGCTCTCGATCGCCTCCGTTCCGTTACGCGCAATAAACACCTCATAGCCGTTCTTCCGCATCAGGAACTCCAGCGGCAGCAGTATACTTGGCTCATCATCCACCACCAACACCTTCAGTTTCTCTTTCACTTTGCTCATAGTTTATACTTTAGCAGCGGCGGCTGTTACCTGCACAGGCAGTGTAAAAGAGAACTTCGCTCCTTTGCCTGGCTCACTCTCCAGCCACAGCCGCCCCTGGTGCGACTCAATTATTTTTTTGCTGATGGCCAGCCCCAGCCCACTGCCCTCTGGCTTGCGGATGTTCTGGTGCTTGGCCTGGTAAAACTTGTCGAAAATCTGCTGCTGGCTCTCCGGGTCAATGCCTTTACCATTGTCCACCACATTAACCTTTACGTCACCATCAATAAAGTAGCACGAAACGATTATTTTTCCGCTCTCGGGGTTGCAGAACTTAATAGCGTTGGAGATGAGGTTTACCAGCACCTGTATCAGGCGATCGCGGTCGGCATTTATACTTGGCAAACTGTGCTGCACATCTACCACCAGCTCTATGTTCTTTTCCTGTACAAGCTGCTCCAGTGCCTCTACCGACTCCTGTACAAGCTCCTTTAGCTCTACTGGCTCCATGTTCAGCTTTTGGCGGCCGCTTTCGAAGCGCTCCAGGTCCAGCACTTGCGTAATCAACCGCGTCAGCCGTTCCGACTCTTTCACGATGGTATGCAGAAAGTGCTCCTGGTCCTCGCGCTCCATGTCGGAGTTGTCGTACAGAATTTCAGAGAGCGC
Source organism: Pontibacter rugosus (assembly GCF_042678745.1). Classification (NCBI taxonomy): domain Bacteria; kingdom Pseudomonadati; phylum Bacteroidota; class Cytophagia; order Cytophagales; family Hymenobacteraceae; genus Pontibacter; species Pontibacter rugosus. Next base: position 10,593 of record NZ_JBHTLD010000084.1, read on the forward strand.
GCGGATAGACGTAAGCGGCGTGCGCAGCTCGTGCGTAACCGTAGAGAGGAACTCGTCTTTCAGTTCGTCCAGCTGCTTCAGGCGCTCGTTGGCGCTGCGCAACTGCTCGGTTGCCCGCCGCAGCTCCAGCGACTTTCTGCGCAGTTCGTTGTTGATGCTAATGAGCTGCTGCGACTCCCGCAGGATGTTCAGCACCTCGTCTATACTTATTTCCTCCTCCTTCACTACCGACGCTACCATAATGCGCGCCGATGATGTACCGATCACACCCGACAGCAGCTTTTCGGCATAAGTTACGAGTTTTGGATCGGCCTTACCGCTGGCATCTTCCGGAGCGGGATACTTGCGCTGGTAAGTTTTAAGAGCCGTTTCGGTGCGTTTATCTCCCAGAAAGTTTACCAGCAATGACTTGATATCAGGGATATAGGCTGTACCCTTCCAGACGATGGATGATTCATAGACCGTAGAGTAACGGAAAATATCGACAAACACCTCCGCCTGGTTCCGCTCCTGCGAGGTTTGCCGGCTTAGCAGCGACACGCCCACGTAAAACCCGGTATTCAGGAACATCGTCCAGAACATGGCATGCGAGATATAGTCCATTCCCTGCAGGCCAAACAGTTCAAACGGCTTTAGCAGCTCTATGCCAAACGGCCCTTGGCTCATTACGCTCGGCGGCAGCATGCCCACACCCACAATGGAGGGAATCACCAACGTATAAAACCAAAGTGCGGCACCCACTGTAATGCCTGCCAAAGCACCTCCTTTCGTACCTTCTTTCCAGAAGATACCGCCTATCACGGCCGGGGCAAACTGCGCCACCGCCGCAAATGACACCAGCCCCACCTCTACCAACGAGTAGTATTCGGCCACGCCTTTGTAGTACATATAAGCTAGCAGCAGCACCACCAGAATGCACAAGCGGCGGCTGTAAAGCAGGATGCGGGCAAGTCTGTCCTGGTTGCTGGTTTTGAAATAGGGCGTATTGATCATGAGCGGCATGATCAGGTTGTTGCTCATCATCACACTTAGTGCGATAGTAGCCACAATTACCATGCTGGTGGCTGCCGAATACCCGCCCAGGTACACCAGCAGCGCCAGCAGGTTTTGCCCCTGACTTAGCGGGATCGCCAGCACAAACATATCGGCATCATAGGTGCCGGGGGCAAACAGAATGTCGCCGCCCAAGGCGATGGGCAGCACGAAAATATTGATCACAAACAAGTATAGCGGGAACAGCCACATGGCTTTGTTCAGGTGCTGCTCGTCCACGTTCTCCACTACCGCCACCTGAAACTGGCGCGGCAAAAACAGGATAGCCAGCATCGAGAGAAACACCATCCAGAACCACTCCGCATAACCGCTCTGGTTGCTGAACGTCATCAGTTGCTCGAAATTGGGCAGCTGCTGCGCCTGCGCCATCACATCATCAAACCCGTTGAAAACAACGTAAGTCACAAATATACCCGCCACGAGAAACACCACCAGCTTCAGCACCGACTCGAAAGCAATAGCTGTTACCATGCCTTCGTGGCGCTCGGTGGCCTCAATGTGCCGTGTGCCATACACAATAGTGAACAGCGCCAACCCAATGGCGATGAAAAAAGAAGTATCTGGAAACGCCTCTACCTCTCCGGCCCTCTTTGTTAAAATACTAAGACTGCTGGTGATGGCTTTGAGTTGAATAGAGATGTACGGAATCACACCCAGTACACAGATAATGGTAGCAATACTGCCCAGTGTGATACTTTTGCCATAGCGCGAGGAGATAAAATCGGCCAGGGTGGTGATGCGCTGTACTTTGCAGATGCGGATGATCTTGCGCAGCACCACCCACCACAGCGGCGCCATCAGGGTTGGCCCTACGTAAATAGCCAGGTACTGCAAACCAGTGGTGGCCGCACGCCCTACGCTGCCATAGTACGTCCAGGCGGTGCAGTACACAGCCATCGAGAGGGCGTAGATGTAGGGGTTGCTGACGAAACTTTTACCTACCACCGATCGCCTTTCGGCCCAGTACGCCAGCCCGAACAGCAAAGCCAGGTACAGAAACGACACACCGATGACTAGCCAGTAATTCATACTTTAGTTTTCGGTTTACGAATCTGCTTTCGCTCCACAAATAGGCCAATCGCCATGATACAGGCCAGCCACACCAGCATCATGTACACGTATAAAACAGGCACACCCGCCACCACACCACCTTTGTTGAAGATGGAGAGCACCGGGAAATTTAGCAGCACCAAGAACAGGATGCTGATAAAAAAAAGTCGCCTGCCTTTTACACGGTCGCGCATGAGTTGGGTTAAGTATAAAACTGATTTCAATTAGCGACCCCACCCCTGGCCCCTTCGCGGGATTCTGGGAGTGGGGTCGGCTATTGTATGATGTAAAGAACGCTTAATGTGCCGCCGTTGAGGCAACTGCTCCGCGAGGAATTCTGATATCCTCCACCAGGTCCTGAATATGCGCTGGCGGCGGAGGTGTCATCTTGGATATCACAAAAGATACAATAAAATTCAACACCATACCAAGGGTACCAATGCCTTCCGGCGAAATATGGAACCACCAGTTCTCTGGCAAATTGGCTGCTGGGTTGATAAACTTGAAGTAAGAGATGTAAGCCAGCGTAAAGGCCAGACCTGTTACCATACCCCAGATAGCACCCTGTTTGTTCATCGTTTTCGAGAAGATACCCATGATGATGACCGGGAAGAATGAAGCCGCCGCCAAACCGAAGGCAAAGGCCACCACCTCGGCTACAAAGCCCGGAGGATAGATACCGAAGTAACCCGCCACCACTACGGCTGCCGTAGCTGCTACACGTGCCGCGATCAACTCATTTTTCTCTGATATGTCCGGCATAAAGGAATTCTTGAGTAAGTCATGTGAGATGGAAGTGGAGATTACGAGCAGCAGACCTGCCGCTGTAGAAAGCGCAGCAGCCAAACCACCGGCAGCCACTAAGGCAATCACCCAGTTTGGCAGGCGGGCAATTTCCGGGTTGGCCAGCACCATGATATCTTTGTCGATAACAAGCTCATTCTGGTCCGCGTTCTTCACATACTGAATAACACCGTCGGCATTCTTGTCTGTTACTGTAATCAGACCTGTTTTGCCCCAGTTGCCTACCCATTGCGGCATAGATGCAATCGGTTGGTTACTGGTAGTATTCAGCATGTTGTACATACCAAAGGCACCTACTGCCGGAGCCGTAGTATAAAGTATGGCTATAAACACTAGCGCATAACCTGCCGACTTACGTGCATCTTTTACCTTAGGCACCGTAAAGAAACGCACAATTACGTGTGGCAACCCTGCTGTGCCTACCATCAATGCTGCCGTGATAAAGAACACGTCGATAGTGGCCTTGCTACCATTGGTATAAGCAGCGAAGCCTAGTTCTGTCAGCATGCCATCTAACTTATCGAGCAGGTAGGTGCCGTCGCTTACCTGACTACCCAAGCCCAACTGCGGAATTGGATTGCCTGTGAGCATGATGGAAATAAATACGGCTGGTACCATATAGGCGAAGATCAGCACGCAGAATTGTGCTACCTGTGTATAAGTGATGCCCTTCATACCACCCAACACGGCGTAGAACAGCACGATGATCATACCAATTATCACTCCTGTCTCAATCTCCACCTCCAGGAATCGCGAAAACACGATGCCCACACCGCGCATCTGCCCGGCCACATAGGTAAAAGAGATGAAGATGGCACAAACTACAGCCACCATACGCGCTGTTCTGGAGTAGTAGCGGTCGCCCACAAAGTCAGGCACGGTAAACTTGCCGAACTTGCGCAGGTAAGGTGCCAGTAGCAGAGCCAGCAGCACATAGCCGCCTGTCCAGCCCATCAGGTAAACGGAGCCATCGTAGCCCATAAACGAGATCAGGCCGGCCATGGAGATAAACGAGGCCGCACTCATCCAGTCGGCGGCCGTAGCCATACCGTTTGCCAGCGGACTCACGCCCCCGCCAGCCACATAAAACTCTTTCGTAGAGCCGGCGCGCGACCAGATGGCGATGCCGATGTAGAGGGCAAACGTAATGCCTACTATGATATAAGTCCAGGTTAGGATTCCCATATATATTGTCTTTGAGGTAAGTTGAAAGAATTAGTCTTCGTGCACGTCAAACTCTCTGTCCAGTTTGTTCATCAGCCATACATAAACAAAAATGATGATGACGAAACTGTAAATAGACCCTTGTTGCGCAAACCAGAACCCGAGCTTATAGCCGCCCAGGCGGATGGCATTGAGCTCGTCGACCAGCAGTATCCCGAATACAAAGGACACTATGAACCAAAGCGCAAGCAGTATAAAGAGGATGCGCACGTTTCGCTTCCAGTACTCCTGCATTCTTCCTTTGTTATTTTCCATTGATGAAAAGGTTAGATGTTGAAATGAGTGGATCTTATAAGTAAATCATTGCCTGCAGCGTAATTTCAGGCCTGTATTTTAGGTTGTTGATGTTGGTAAAGTCCGGGCGATTGCGGTAGTTGAGGGTGATTTTGGCATTGTGCCCCTCGAGGTAAACGTTTGCTCCCACATCCAGCACTTTGGCTGCCACTCTGTCGCCGCTGCTGTTCTCCAAAGCATCAAACTTGCCATAGCTGAAAGCTGCATAGGGCTGCAGCCTTGCCTTTTCGCCAAACGTGTTGGTAGGCAGCAGATAGCCTGCCTGGCCGTAGTAAATGCTGCCTGTGCCAATAGTTGGAACTGCATTACCTCTTAATGCACCGCCACCGTTAGCAGGGTTCAGAAGGCCAATGCTGCGCACATGGTTTCTGCCGAAGTCGTAGTTGTAATATACAGCGTAGGCTGTGATGGCCGTGCCAGTCTCCGTGTTCAGCGGTTTGTCCAGAAAGGCATCTACCCCGAACAGGCTCATGTCCTCTTGTACAATCCTGCTACCTCCAAAACCCAGTGGCTCTTCGTGCCACATGGCATCGCTGTTGTGCAAAAAGCCCGCGCCAATATTGAACACGTTTTTGGTACCCAGGTAGGTGCCCACCATGTAGGGCAGCAGGTTCGATTCCTGGTCCAGGAACTGGTAGTTGAAGTAGCCCTGGTACACTTTCTTGTTGTTTCGAGGGTTGTAGTTGGCCGTAGTTGAAATGGCCTCTGCCGTATTTGTCAGGAAAGGGTCATTTACCGCCATGCGGTAGTCCAGCTTACCAAGTTTGCCCTTCGCAAATACACCGATCATGCGCGCAAACTGGTCAGTGGTTTCGATAGTAGGCCAGTTGAAGATTGGCGCATCCATTGCCAGAAAGTTCAGGGTACTGGCATTGGTCATGCGCGAGATGCCGTTCCAGTAATGCAGGCCGGCACCTAAATTCAGTTGATTTCCAAATACCTTGTACTCCACATAGGCGTCGTGCATGAAGAGCTGCGGCTTCTTGCCGTCGGCCGCCAGAACGCCGCCGCTCACCGCATTCTGGTTGTTGATACCGAAGTGCGTCACGATCAGAAAGCGGGGGGAAATCTGGGAGTAGAACAGCACCCGTGAGCGGCGCAGGCCTACGTCGAACGTGTCGTCCTCTGGTTCGCCATTGCGGAGTGAGCCGGTGTTGTTTTCGTTGTAGCGCACCCACACCTGGTTCCACAGAATAACGCGCACATACTTCGAGCCGTCTTCATTCAGGGGCACTTTTAGTCCCGCTCCATAAAGCGTAGATCCTTGCGCCATCACGCTTCCTCCAAAGCAGCAAAGCCCAAGCCCGGCCACTATACTTAGTAACAGTTTTTTCATTGTTGTTCAGGAGTTTATAGGTTAACATCAGCGGACATAGCGCCCTGAATTCTTATTCTATGTTAAGGATTTGCCTGGATAATAGCGGTGGGGTGTGTACTTATGTGGTAATTTAGTATAGTTGATGGTGGTTTGGAGAAGGAAGAGGAGTTAGTAATGCTGTGGGCTGCATTTCTAGCTATGTGTTTATCGCGTGCAAGCGTCCGCTTGTGCTTTGACCTGCCTCCGATGATCTAGCTATGGCGCAAGTTTTCAGACTTTTATTCTATTATGATGTGGATTTTGCAACTCTCCCGCTGGCGCTAGCTTTCAGCCTTATCTTGTCCCATAACTTTTTCCGATTCGCCCCTTTTCAGATTTACAGCACCAACAGTAGTAAAAAACTATCCACTTGAGGGGATTATTGGGGTGAAAAAGGGCAGATTTAGCATCAAAGGATTACTGAGCAGATGCAAACACCCCTGTGGTTCCCTCAAGGGGGACAATTTTACTAAATCAGGGCCTTTTCCAGAAAAGATATGGGACAAGATAAGGCTTGCAGCTAGTGCCTGTTATAGTGCAGAGCTTCCAGCTCTACTGGCTCACAGAGCCATACCTGTACAGCCTCGTCCGAATTTTCATTGCCGTTGTTTCTGCTTCCTCAAACAAGCTATCCTTTCTGGTTTCTGTTCATCCTCCAGCTCCCAAATACCAAACGTTTCACCTATATCTTTGGAGCGCTCAAGCCCGCGAAGGCTCGTCCTCGGGCATCGCGCTGCTTTCCTTTCCTGCCCTCGTGCCTCGGGCTGCCTCGCTCGCGCTCGTCACCGGAAACTCTCGAGGCGCTCAACCCAAGGACTGAAAACATTTCAGGTGGCCTCTGCTTACGGAGCTGCGACTGATTCCCCTCCTCTGTTCTTAGGGGACGGGTTTATACTTCAGCAATGAAGCTTATACTTGTGAAATAGCTGTGGCAGCAAATTTCCCTCCTGTGGGTAGGGACTCTCGAAAAAGATAAGGAGGGATAGGGGTGGTTGGATCACGGCGGCTACAAAGCTAAATAGTCCTAACAGACACACATTCGTGCATACTTTTAAACATGGTCACAGGCTAAAATCACTCCTTAAACCGCTTCCATTTAATCATCATATACTTGTCTCCAAGCTCCGTAATCATCATGCCGGCACCTTTTAGGTTGCCACTGTTCTTGAGGTAGTCTACCAGTTCAGCGTGGTTCAGAATTTTATAAGTAGGATGATAGGCGGTTTGCTCCGGGGCTTTAATTTTATACTTGCGTACCCAGTTCATAACCGAAACATGGCTTACACCCAGGATGCGCTCTATCTCTCTGTAGCTGATGCCTTCGATGTAGAGCTGCAACGCCTTTGTGACATAGTAGCTGTCTATGTTCTTGCCAAGCTTGTTCACAGTAAAATAATAGCTACATTTCTTACATCTAAAGCGCTGTCTGTCATGAATTACACCGCTTTTAACAACTTCCTGAGCGTCACAGCGGGGGCAGATAGGATGTTTCATGTTTTTTCAAAAGTGAGTAAGCACTCATATATACTTATTTAGCATATATATAACAATTTAGCAACTTAACTATGAAAAAGCAACTATAGCTATACTTAAGTAAATCAGCGGTTTAACATCAACCCATATGCTTATACTACAAAAAAGCCCCGTCCTTTTGGCGAGGCTTTCATAAAAGTATGTATGCTGGTGCGTAGCTACATATCTCTTACTGATAGCAACACCTCCTGGTACTTATCCGTGTTTTGTAAGAACTTCACTATTTTACTTCCTACTTCTTCTGGTGAGGCCAGTTCATTGTTCTCTTTGTACTTCCTGAACTTCTCTACATTACTGAACATAGACACATCGCTGGCTCTGATCTGCCCCTGCATCGGCGTGTCCACCACGCCCGGAGAAAGCGCATATATCTTTACGCCTGTTCCACGTTGGTTCTGCTCTAACTGCACCGTCTGCGAAAGCATATCGATAGCGGCTTTAGAAGCACAGTAACTGGCCCAGCCATCCACTGGATACTTGCCTGCACCCGAGCTAATATTAACTACTATTTTCTGTGCCCTGTGCTGTTGGTATACTTGCAGAAAAGTATTCATCAGCATAGCCGGCACTACCACGTTCACATCAAACACAAACTCGAAGCGCTCATTCGGCATGTTTTCACCTACGTACCCAATGTCTCCCACCACACCAGCGTTGTTGATCAGCACCAGCTTCTCCACATCAGGGTAAGCATGAAAGATTTTCTGCATGTTATGCTCCACCGCTTCTACATCCGAGAAATCCATCGGTTGGTGGCGGTAGTTGGGGTGCTGTATACTGCACGTGCGCGATACGCCTACCACTTGGTTGTTTTCGTCTTTCAGTAGTTCTTCTGCTATTGCTTTGCCAATGCCTTTGCTTGTGCCGGTGATGATGTAGATGTTCACTTCTTTTGAATTAAAAATTAGAAATCATGAATTAGAAGTTACGGATTTTAGATTATTGAAGGTACGGCTATACTTCAAAAGTAGGATTCAAAAGAAAAAAAGGCTGGTGCTCCTGCCGCAGCAGAAACACCAGCCTCTTTGCTTGTTAAGCGCATCACAGATCCGCTTTTATATTTGGGCACGAAACAAACTAACGCGCCAGC
>NZ_JBHTLD010000085.1:0-18768 GCF_042678745.1 Pontibacter rugosus
CTAGAGAAAGTAGCAATTCAAATCAATCAGACATATGAGCAAACGTGCTATGATGCTTGTGCTGTCATGGTGCGAAGACTAGTAGAAATTTTAATTATTGAGACATTTGAGGCTCATCAAAAGTCAGCTATTATCAAAGACTCAAATGGAGACTACTTCATGCTGAATGATTTGATTTCTAGGTTTCAATCTGAGAGTTGGCCACAAAATCCAAGTAGGAATTTGAAAAAAACCTTACTAGAATTAAAAGGAATTGGTGATAAGTCTGCACATAGCAGATTCTATAACGCTCAAAGAAGCGATATAGATGATGTAAAGGTCCAGCTAAGAGGAGCCACAGAAGAGCTTCTTTATCTCTCTAAAATAAAAAAGTAGCAATTCATAATGGCAACTAACAAAGTATAAATGATCAACTGGAATACAAAAAGACTAAGCGAGTTTATCACGTACAAAAAACGATTCGCTTTCAAGTCAAAGGATTATAGTAAATCAGGAACTCCTATCATAAGAGTAAGTGATTTCCCGCCGTTGTTGGTGTTATCACCAACAACTAAACCACAGTAGCCCCTAATGTTTGAACAGCAGTACATGGCCTTCTTCACCGCCACTATACTGGAGTGGAAGCACCTGCTGAAGCCCGACAAGTATAAAGACATCATCCTAAACAGCCTGCGGTTTCTGGTGGAGAACAAGCGGGTAAAAATACATGGGTTTGTCCTCATGCCCAACCACATCCACCTGCTCTGGAAGATGGAGGAGCCGCACAAGCGGGAAGACGTGCAGCGGGATTTTTTAAAGTACACGGCACAGCAAATTAAATTCGATCTAATACAGTATCATCCAGCTGTGCTGGAGAAGTTCAGAGTAGAGGCAAAAGACAGGCAGTACCAGCTTTGGGAGCGAAACCCGCTATCAGTATATTGCTACTCTATTTCTGTTACAGAACAGAAACTGGATTACATCCACAACAACCCGATTCAGGAGAAGTGGCAGTTGGCGGTACTGCCGGAGGAGTATCATTACTCATCTGCTCGTTTCTATTATGACAATGCAGATGAATTTGGGTTCCTGACGCATTACAGGGACTGATGCGCTACCTTGCAGATTAAGTTGTTGGTGATAACACCAACAACGGCGGGAAAGCCATACTCGAAGATGTGTTTGAGCAATTTCTGCAGCGCCGCTACCCGCAATTGCCAAGTAAGGTGCTGGCCGAGCTGAAGCAGGAGTTCCTCTATAATTCCGGCGCAGATCTGCACCAACGCAACCACGCCTTCCACCTCAAGCTCAGCAAAGGCATCAGCAAAACCTGGAAAGACGACACCGGCAAGCAACACTTTGGCCACTTCTACCCCATCGCCTACGACGACATTTCGCAGAACGAGTTTCAGGTGGTCAACCAGTTCACCATCATCGGTAAAAGCAAGCGCATCCCCGACCTGATCATTTTAGTGAACGGCCTGCCGCTGGTGCTCTTCGAATTCAAAAACCTGTTCAGCCAGGACGCCACCGTAGAAGCCGCCTATAACCAGGTGCAGCACTATACCTACCAGATTCCGCAGCTCTTCGAGTACAACGCCCTCACTGTTGTCAGCGACGGCCAGACCACCCTGCACGGCATGTACAGCAGCGGCCTGGAGTGGTTCGCCGCTTGGAAAAGTATAGATGGCCGCGAGGTAGTCGGCAACGGCTTCGCGCTGGAAACGCTTATCAGAGGTCTGCTCGTGCCGGAGCGCCTGCTGCAATACGTGCGCCACTACATCCTCCACGAGCCCGACAAGGGCCAGCTGATTAAGAAAGGCGCTAAGTACCACCAGTTCTTCGGCATACAGTAAGCCCTACAGGAAAGGCTGAAGTCAGTGAAGCCCTACGGCGATGGCCGCATTGGCGTGGTATGGCACACCACCCGCTCCGGCAAAAGCATTACCATGGCCATTTACACCGGCATCCTGCGCCAACTACCTGAGCTGAAAAACCCAACTATAGTTGTGCAGGTAGACCGCTTCGACCTCAACCGTCAGCTCTTCGACGATTTTGTGGCCGCCAAAGATCTGGTAGGCGACGTGCACATTGCCAACACCACCGACGAGCTTCGCAGCCTGCTCAGCGGCGACAGCGGTGGCGTGGTGTTCAGCACCGTACAGAAGTTCAACCTGAAAGACAACGCCAACGGCCGCGAACTGGAGCACCCCGTCCTGAGCACCCTCGACAACATCATCGTGATTGCCGACGAGTGCCACCGCACGCAGTACGGCCTGATTGATGGCTATGCCAACAACCTGCGTCGCGCCCTGCCGCAGGCGAGTTTCATCGGCTTCACCGGCACGCCTGTCGACCGCAAAGACGCCGATACGGTAGCCGTGTTCGGTGACATCATCCATGCCTACGACATCCGCCAGGCCACCGAAGACAAAGCAGTGGTGCCGATCTACTACGAACCTCGCCTGGCCAAGCTGCACCTGGGCAATGCGCAATTCGAAGAAGAAGCCGAAGAAATAACCGGCGGTCTGGAAGAAAACGAGAAGAACCGCATTTTGTGGGCTGCCACGGAAGATGCCGCCGGTTCTGCTGGTCGTGTGGAAGCCATCGCCAAAGATATTTTGCAGCACTATACCTCCCGCACAAAGTATGGAGCCAACTTAGACGGCAAAACCATGATTGTGTGCATGAGTCGCCGCAACTGCGTAAAGCTTTACGATGCCCTGACCGCACTGGAAGGCTGCCCCGAAGTAGCCGTGATCATGACCACCAACATCGCCAAAGACCCTGTTGCCTGGAACCCGCACGTGCGCTCGAAAGAAGAGATAGAAGGCATCAAAGCCCGATTCAAGGACCCGGACGACCCGTTGAAACTCGTGATCGTGCGCGACATGTGGCTCACCGGCTTCGATAACCCGGCCATGCATACGCTGTATGTCGACAAAGTGATGAGCGGCCACAACCTGATACAGGCCGTCAACTGCGTCGCCACCGTATTCCGCGACAAGCCCAGCGGCCTGATCGTGGACTACATCGAAATTGGAGACAGGTTACGTGATGCGACCAAGAAGTATACCTCGGCAGGTGGTGAAGGACAGGTAGCGCTGGATATAGAAGAGGCTTTTGAACTGGCGAAGGAAACGATTTCACAGCTGCGCGAGATGCTGCCGGGTGGTGAGGTAAAGATTGTCCCCTTGAGGGGACTACAGGGGTGTTCAAACATTCAACAATCGGACAATGCCGAAACTACAAAGCAACCTCAGCAGCCTTCGACACCCCTAAAGAGCGCTGCTCGCAACTCTGAAGCTCTCGCTTCAGGTTGTCCTCAAGGGGACAGTTTGGTTTTTGCTTCGGTGCATGCGGCTATACCATACTTCTCTGCACTACCTAAAGGCGATAGACTGAAACTGGTACAACATGCCGTGAACCACCTTGTTGCCGATGACGAAGTATGCAAAACTTTTATGCTGAATGAGAAGATTCTCAGCAGCCTCGCTCCTATTATAAAGAGTCACGCCAACATCAACGAATTATCAGCAGACATTATTTACCTGCAGCACGTGGGTGCGGCTTTGCGCAAAGTGAAGAACCCAAACAAGAACATAAAGGTCAGCCACCAAGGTAAAAGAGCTTATTCACCGCTCCATCGAAAGTGAAGAAGTGATAGACGTATTCCAGATGGCAGGTATCGAGCGTTTTGACATCTCCATCATCAACGACGATTTCCTGGCAACCTCCAAAGAACAAAAGACCGGCAACGAACTGAAGTTAGAACTGCTGCGCCAGATTATGAACGATGAGATAAAAGTGCGTTCTGCTAAAAACCTTGTCAAGTATAGAAAGCTGAAAGAAGAAGTAGAACGCATCATCGCCGATTACCACAACCACTTTTTCGACAGCCTGGTGGCCATGGAAAAACTGCGCGAAGTAGCCCTGCAGATGCAGGAAGAAGACCAGCGCCGTACCCATTTGGGCTTAACCGATGAGGAAGAAGCCTTCTATGAAATCCTGTCCAATCACCCCAACGCTGTGCAGGACTTTGAGCTGATAAAAGAGCTGGTGCAGAAGATACTGGCTCAGGCAAAGAATAGCGCCTCGCAACCCGATTGGTACAAAAAAGACGATACCAAAGCGCAGCTGCAACTGGCTGTAAAGTCTGTACTACGATTCAAGGTGAAAGCCGAGTTGCAGAAAATACTCGATGAGATCATGGAGCAAGCCGAGGCCAGGTACAAGGAGTATGATATGCGAGTGGCCTAAGCCACTTGAAATCGAGAGCAGTTGCGGACTTTCTGCCGGCGGCTGTTCAATAAAAGAGCCTTTGGTGTCTTAAAATGTGTAACTCCTAAAGCCTCATTTGTTCTATAACTTGATCGTGTCTGGAGGAACGGTCATTGCCTGCCAGCTGACAAGTCTCTCACCAATCTGGAAGACACAATGAGCGACTTTATAATCCCTGCCATTATCAATCCTGAAAATTTTAATTGATCCTGAAAATCCTGATTCAGACATTTATCCGGAGCACGATTATTATAAACGCAGCATGTACCTCTAAAAAAGATAAGATGACCCACAGCAATAAAATAAGCCTCCCCCGAATTAGAGAGGCTCATTGTTTTATTCAACAAGTATAAATCGTTACTTATAACTCCGTTGCATTGAAAGTATCTCCCTGCGACACATCGCCTGTCTCAAATCCTTTTCTAAACCAGCGTACCCGTTGGGCTGAGGTGCCATGCGTGAAGGAGTCTGGAACCACCCTACCGGTGGATTGCCTTTGCAGATGATCGTCACCGATAGCACTTGCTGCATTAAGCGCTTCTTCCAGATCGCCGGATTCCATAAACCCTTTGGCGTTTTGCGTATGGTGCGCCCATACACCAGCTAAGAAATCAGCCTGAAGCTCTACCCTTACCATAAGCCTATTAAATTCAACTTCTGATAGTTTACCCCGCATGGCATTAACCTTTTCCATGGTTCCTGTTAGTTTCTGCACATGGTGCCCTACCTCATGGCCCACCACATAGGCTTGCGCAAAGTCTCCTCCAGCACCAAGCCGTCGTTCCATCTCGCCAAAAAAGCTAAGATCGATGTACAATTTTTCATCGCCGGGGCAGTAAAATGGTCCTGAAGCTGCAGAAGCAAGTCCACATGCAGAGTTTACCTGCCCCGAAAACAGTACCAGGGTTGGCTCCCTATATCCTTCTATCATCTTATTCCATACATCTTCGGTATCTGCCAGCACCACCGCCGTCTGATCGGCTAGTTCCTGCTCTTGGGGCGTAGGCTCGTAGTTAGCTGACTGTGCATACTGCGGTTCGCCACCAACAAACTGCTGCAGGAGCGTTAGGGGATTCGTTCCAGTCAAAAACAGCAGCGCCGCTACCACTGCCACAATAACCAGCCCCACTTTTGAAAAAAGGAGCCGGAACAATGGTATGAGCAGCATAGGGTTCATGCCTCTGCCACCTCCGCCTGCGGATTGTCCTCTCCTATCTTCTATATTGCTGCTTTTTCTTCTGCCTTGCCATTTCATAAGATGCCTAATAATGAAGTGAATGTTAGTATGGTTTGTTTTTAGCTGCCTTGCCAGGCTGAGTAGCTATACGCATATTCGGACAGTATAACGGTGGGCAGCTTCAGTTGGATGTACTTAATTCAAACGATATAGGAAAGGATAGCATCACACACTTCGATAGCTCGATCACAAAGGGCAGTTTTGTCTATATGCAAACAGGCTCCCGTTATACTTGCAAGTATAACGGGAGCCTGTTTGCTTTATTCAGATTAGCAGTAAGATACAAACTCACCACTTTTGATAATGAGATTATTTACTAATAAAAGGCTGTTTATGGTCGTTGTAGCAGGCGAAAACTGCTTTGCCAGGTTCCGATAAAGGCAGGTTGCAGCGCAATGGAGGAAGCTTGCATATGCCCTTAGGCCTTTTTACGAAATAGCCTCACAATTCTATCGATAATAGCACCTAAGATCAACCCACCTATCCCACAGGCCACTGCCTTAGCAAGCCAGGCCAGAATAGGTATACTTGCTAACGAATGCTCCAGGTTATCTAATGCATGACTGGTAAAAGGGATGCCATGTGCAATAATTTCCGCTCCTACCCATAACATGGCCGCCGTACCTACATAGCCAAGTGCTTTAAGAAAACCAGGCATTAACTTTACAATACTGCGCCCAATACTCCTTACCCTGGGATGGTGATTTTCTTTAGCCAGGTGTACACCAAAGTCGTCCGCCTTTACAATCAGCCCTACAAAACCGTAAACAGCAAGAGTTATAAAAACAGCTACGCTCAGCATCACTGCGATTTGTGTAGTTAAATCTTTATCGGCTACCGTGGCATAAGTGATGGCTACAATTTCAGATGACAGGATCAAATCAGTACGCACCGCACCAGTTACCCTTTCCTTTTCCAGTTCTTCGGCTGAAATAACTTTTAAGCCTTCCTCTGCCTCAACATGTTCGTCTGTGTGCTTGCTAAACATGGAGTGCACTTTTTCATAGCCTTCATAACATAGATAAGCTCCGCCGCACATCAATATGGGTGGTATTGCCCACGGAGCAAAAAAACCAAGTAGAAGAGCCGCCGGGCTAAGCAAAAGCACTTTGTTGAACAGCGACTTTTTCGCAATCTGGAAGATGATCGAAAGCTCCCGCGATGGGTCGAGTCCTACTACATACTTAGGTGTTACAGCAGTATCATCAATCACAATACCAGATACCTTGCCTGTGGTTTTGGCCACCTGCGCGGGCACGTCATCAAGGCTTGCCGCACTAACTTTTACCAGTGCTGATATATCGTCTAATAAAGCTAAAAGTCCTGTAGCCATTCTATAAATGAGTTTAGAAAAATAAAATATGTTGTGATAATAAAACCCAAAGTGGTTTAACTCCGGCTGCGGTAGTTCAGCAAGCCAAAGCGTGGATTACATACTTAGGCCACGCTATACTTGTTGCGCTTGTGCTGCATCTATCAAAGAGACAGAGTCAACACTAGTCATCATCAAATGAATAAAGCGTTTATACTTCCTGATTATTGCTATTGGGACACTTTGCTTCAGGTGGCGATATTACAAAATATATCGCTTATAAAAACGTTATGATTTTTTTGCCTGCTGCCCTGGTTTCCTGCATCTGTTGCGAAAGGCAAGTCATGCATAGCTTTTGTCAACGTATTAGCTGTAGCACTACCTTTCCAATTGTCTTCCCCTGCTGAAACAGCTGTATCGCCTCATGTATATCCTTAAAATCATAGACATGCCCGATATGCTGAGGAGAAAGCTGCAGCGCCTGTAGGCCTTGCAACATGTGGTGCATCATGTCTGTCTGCTCGTACAGGTAAATCAGGTTAAAGCCCATTAGCGATTTATTTTCAGTTGGTAAACGCAAAGGGTCTATTTTCGGCCGCTTCAAATATTTCCAGATCAGCTTGGGGTAGTTGGGCCTTGATCCGTGACTGGAGAAACTGGCGTTACCATAAACCACCATACGGCCCATTGGGGCCATCGCTTCCCAGCCTTGCTGTAGCACTTTGCCACCTACACATTCCATTATCAGTTGAAGCGGGCGACCTTGTAACGCATCCTTAAGCTTTACATCAAAGCTTTTATCCCGCAGAATAACCTTGTCATAGGCTTCATCTTTTTCCAGGAAATCCATTTTCCCTGGCTGCCCCACCGTTCCGATAGTATAGGCCTTATATTTTTTACAAATGCGGTTGGCCAAAATACCCACTCCACCTGCAGCACTATGTATAAGCACATTCATTCCTTCTTTCAGGTTACCAAGTGCTGTTAGCGCATAGTAGGCAGTAAGTCCCTGTACCAGAAAACCTGCTCCCTCTTCAAAATTCCAGTCGGTTGGCAGTGGTATAACATACCGCCTGTTTATATTGATGTGCGATACATAGCCACCAAATTTAGTCACCCCCATCACCCTGTCGCCAACTTTCCATTCTTCTACGGCTGCCCCGGTAGCCACCACTTCACCAGAAAACTCCAAACCAGGAATAAATGATCCTTTCGGTGTAGCGCTGTAGAGCCCTTGCATGGCAAAAATATCTGCAAAGTTAAGTCCTACCGCCTTTACCTGCACACATACTTCATCTGCCTGCGGTTCTCCCAGCGGCTCGTTTACCAGCTGCAGATTTTTGATGGAACCTGCTTTGGGCATGCGGTATACCTGGCGCTCTAGCATATCTTCTTATATTTTGTAATGAGGTTGTAGTTTAAACTTAGGAAACGGAAGTATACGTATAAGAACGAAGTTACCTTACGTATTGTAATACCCATTAATCTGTAAGAGGCTCATTAAAAATAGAGAGCCTATCCCCCCTGATGTTAATCTTTTTGCAACTTGCGGGGGTAAGGCTCCTCTATCAAAAAGATCTTTTCAGGATGACAAAACAGCTAAAACTAATTTTGTCCGACCTCTTTACATTATTACTTAAGCTAATGATGAACAAATACTTACCATAAAATGAAAGGTTGAAACCTTCGGCTTTAAGAGTAAAAATTTGTTTTTAAAAACTCGTTACGGAATTTACCTGAAGGGTCGAATTGATGAACAAGCGATTTGAAGTCAGGCAACTTAACGACACGCTCCTGAAGAACAGCCGGCGACAATGTAAACAGTTTTCCCCAGTGAGGCAAAGGCTTATATGGGGCAAGTACTTCTTCTATCAGAGGAAGTAATGTCTTTACAACCTCCCAGTCCTGTTTCCAGGTAAAATGAAAAGCGACAGACGCCTGCTCATAGCAGGGGCTCATCCACAGCTTATCTGCTGCTATTGCTCGAATTTCAGAAACAAATAGATAGGGGCTGATTTTTTCGTGTAGCTTTTCAATAGCCATCATGGCATCGTATCCATACTCTAAGGCCACAAAGTACTCTGACTGCAGCTCTTTCCCAGCACTTGGCTGGAAACCCATCCGGAAGTGTGGCAGCCTGTCGTACCACGTTCCTGGAATAGCTAACTGTTCTGTAGTATGCTCCGCCGAGAGCTCCTCCAGCGGGTGCAAGTGTTGGTGAGCTAGTGTTGCACCATAATATCCAGGTGCAGGCGGTTGGTTATCGTTTTCAGCGATACTTTTTACCCATACCTGATTGATGCTTTTGCTCTGCCAGGTGGTAAATAAACTTACGCTATAGCCTCCAGCTATTACCTCATTAAATTTATTTTTCAGCTCCTCCATAGGCAAGTGTTGGTATACTACCTGCTTCATGTTAAAAGCTGGCTGTAGCTGCAAGGTAATTTTTGTAACAACGCCCAGGGCCCCTAAATTTACCACAGCGCCAGAAAACACCTCTCCTGCTGACTCTTTTGCTAAAGAAAGGAGCTCACCCGAAGCAGTAACAAATTCCATAGCGGCAACAGCCGTTCCCAGATTTCCATGCACCACCCCAGAGCCGTGCGTGGCCGTTGCACAGGCACCCACAACAGATATATGAGGCAGCGAAGCCATGTTGTGCAAGGCATAGCCCTGCGCATGCAGGTATGGGGCAATATCACTATAAGTTGCACCTCCCTCTACAGTTACTGTGTGTTTCACAGTATCCAGCGCTACTACGCTTTTCATCTTTTGCAACGACACCTGCACCTCTTTGCTATCAGCAATACGATTAAAAGAATGCCTGGACCCTAAGGCTTTAATCTTGCTGCACTGGCTAACCAGCACCTGCACCTCCTCCACCGTTGTAGGATGCTGCAAATAATTTGCAGTATATGAAATGTTCCCTGCCCAATTCAGTTGCTTTTCTGCCATTGTTTGTTTCTGTAAGTATAAATTAAAGCATTACATATTTCTCTCTTTTATAACCTGTGCAAACACTTGTTGTTAAAACTTTACAGGTAGCAGTACGCCTAAAAGCTCTTCGTTCTCCCACACATAAAGCTGTTCCGGCTTACGTTCAAATTATTTTTACAAGTTTTTAACGCTACAACCATTCCTGGAGCTGTCAGACGATCATAAGATACGTATAGCTACTACCAATTACTATGAAGCTGCACCCACACTACTGATTTATACTTGATATTCTTACAGGTTAGACATGCTTTAAAGTATAAATACTGTTCTCAGACAACTTATGAAAACCCTGGAATTAAAGATAATGCGTGGGCCAAACTACTGGTCTATTAAGCATCCGAAAATAATTGTGCTAAAGCTGGATCTACAGGAATTGCAGGATACTCTTACCAGCGATGTACCTCAACTGGCACAGAAACTTTTGAAGCTCTTTCCGGACATCATCAAACACCGATCTGCCGCGGGCACAGAAGGAGGCTTTATCCGGTTGGTGAAGGAAGGCACCACGCTGAGTAAAGTTGTGCAGCATATAGCACTGGAACTACAGACAATGGCTGGCATGAACAGTGGCTATGGCAGGTGCTATGCCTCTAGCCAGGCCGGAGTTGATTTTGTTGTTTTCTCATACCAACAGGAAAGGGCGGGAGAATATGCTGCCGAAGCAGCTGTGCGTATCACAGAAGCACTGGCGAGAGGCGAAAGAGTAAGCGTGATTCAGGATGTTGCCAAACTGCACCAGATCCGGGAAGATGAGTACTTTGGCCCAACCACCGAAGCCATTGTGCAGGAAGCGGTAAACCGGAACATTCCCTACATCCAGAACAGGCAGAGCAGACATATTCATTTAGGCTACGGCATTCACCAGAAGCGCATCCAGGCTGCCATGAGCAATAACACCTCCTTCTTTGCCGTTGAGAATGCTGGCGATAAAAATCTGACGAAAGCCATTTTGGAGGAAGCAGGCATTCCGGTGCCGCAAGGCCAAACCGTGTATAACGCCCGTGAGTTAGAAGATGCGATCGAAGCACTGGGTTACCCTATAGTTACAAAGCCTCTGAACGGCAACCAGGGCAAAGGAGCCAGCATCAACATTCAAAACTGGAAGGACGCACAGAAAGGCCTATCTGAAGCCAAACGTTATTCTGAGGCGGTAATGGTAGAGCAGTTCATCGAAGGATACGATTACAGGCTGCTCGTGATTAACGGCAAGTATATTGCAGCTGCCAAACGTACTCCTGCCATGGTTACAGGCGATGGAAAATCCACTATCAGGCAACTGGTGAACCAGGTAAACAAAGATCCCCGACGTGGTGTTGGTCATGAAAAGGCGCTCACGCACATCAAAATTGATAAACTTACGCGCGGTATTCTACGCGAGCAGGGCTTAACGCTACAGTCTATACTTGCATCCGGCCAAATACTTTATTTAAAAAGCACAGCTAACTTGAGTACAGGTGGCACGGCAACTGATGTAACCGATGTAGTGCACCCATACAATGTGTTGATGGCCGAGCGCATAGCGGGTATTATTGGGCTGGATATTTGTGGTATTGACGTGATGACGACAGACATTGCCATCCCACTGCCGGAAACAAGGGGTGCTGTGATAGAAGTAAACGCTGCTCCAGGCTTGCGGATGCACATCTCTCCGACGGAAGGCTTGCCCCGTAACGTGGCTGAACCTATTATCAGTATGTTGTTTCCACATGGCTCTCCTTCGCGTGTACCCATTGTAGCAGTAACCGGCACTAACGGTAAAACCACCACCACACGCCTGATCGCTCACATTTTGAACTTTAAAGGGTATAAGACGGGCTATACCACCACGGACGGCATTTATATACAAGGCCGAAAAATAATAGAAGGTGATACCACAGGCTCGTACAGCAGTGAGTTTGTGCTCAAAGACCCTACCGTTAACTACGCTGTGCTGGAGTGCGCGCGCGGTGGCTTGCTTCGGTCAGGCCTCGCCTTTACCCAGTGTGATATTGGTGTTGTCATGAATGTTTCGGAAGACCATTTGGGGCTCGGCGATATCAACACCTTAGAAGACATGGCCAGAGTGAAGGGCGTGATCCCAAAAACTGTTTGTTCGGATGGCTATGCAGTTCTGAATGCAGATGATGATTTAGTATATGATATGGCCAGTGGCCTGCGCTGCAAAGTCGCTCTTTTCAGTTTAGACGAGCAAAACCCAAGAGTGACCGAGCATATTTCGAAGGGTGGGCTGGCAGCAGTTTTTGAAGATGGGTATATTTCTATCTTCAAAAATACTTATAAGATCCGCATTGACCGTGTGAGTGATATACCTCTTACTTTCGGAGGAAAAGCCAAATTCAATATTTACAATGTGTTGGCCGCCACGCTGGCTGCTTATATTTCTCATTTGGAGATCAATGAGATTAAAACTGCCTTACGCACCTTTATACCTTCCTCTGAAACCACACCCGGACGTATGAACCTGTTCCGTTTGCCAAAGGCTGAAGTGCTGATAGACTATGCGCATAATATAGCCGCTATGCAGGCCATTGGCGACTTTATCAACCAAACAGCAGCAAGCAGGAAAATTGGTATTATTGCAGGTGTTGGAGACAGGCGCGATGCAGATATTATAGATGTAGGCCGTTTAGCTGGTGAAGTGTTTGATGAAATTATCATCCGGCAAGACAAAGACCTGCGTGGCCGTACAGGAAAAGAATTGAGCAACCTGCTGAAGGAAGGCATTTTTAAGGTTAAACCTGAAATGGAGCCTTTAGAAATCAAACAGGAAACCCGTGCACTGGCCTATGCTTTAGAATACGCTCCCGAAGGCTCATTTATCGCTCTTTTCTCTGAAAACATACCTGAAGCCGTAAAACTTGTTGAAGATTTCAGACTTATTCAGCATCGTAAAAGCGCCGCCACTGAATAACCGCATCTATTTTATTTCTACTCCCTTGCTGCATCTTCGGCTGTTGCAAGGGAGTCTACTGTTTCCCTTAATCATATATACGTATAGCCATAGCGCCTTCCTCTTTCTTAAACATCAAAACGAAAGAAGGAAGTATAAGAAGTACTGCAAAGCTGCCATGGGCTGTACAGGATTCTACAACTTTTCGTAACCAATCATCGTGATATGGAAAGCTGTGGCACCCATACGGCAAAGTTAAGTTTAGCACAAGTATAAATTTCTTACGTATGGATATTTTCCGATCAATTAAATCTGACTTAAAAGCTCATGGTGTTAATAAACATGCTTTTAAATCAGTCGAATCCTTTCTTATACTTCCTTCTTTCGTGAAATACCTCACAAAATTTTCACATAGCAGTTTTGTGAATTTTTCCAGCCGCATGTATGGTATCGCTATACTTTTACTGCTATTAAGCTTTTGCCTGGGAGGTTGTGCCACTTCGGAATTAGGTAAGTCTGGTCAGCGTAAAACGGCAGGAAGAACTTTTGTAATTGTGGGTGCTTCCAGCGGGTTTGGCCGCGGTGTGGCAGAGCAACTAGGTGCCTATAAGGCTAATGTGGTGCTGGCTGCCCGAAGAACAGAGCTACTGGAGGAGGTGGCCGAGAAAGTAAGGGCGGCAGGTGGGACGGCTCTCGTTGTCTCTATGGATATCAGTAAACCTGAAGATGTGCAGCGATTGGCTGATGCTGCTGTACAAGCATATGGCACAATAGATGTCTGGATTAATATGGCGGGCGTGGGTGGTATAGGCCGTTTCTGGGATATACCACTTGATGACCAGGCTCGCATAGTAGACATCAACCTGAAGGGCTTTATTTATGGGAGCTATGCAGCTGTAAGGCAGTTCAGGGCGCAGGGCTATGGCACGCTCATCAACATGGGTTCTATCGAGAGTGTTAATCCCCTTGCCTATCATGCCTCTTATGCCGCTACCAAGGGAGGTATTTTAAATCTGGGTCAGGCCCTTAATCAGGAGTTAAGGCTCGATGGGCATAAAAACATTCGGGTGGTAACTGTGGAGCCCTGGGCCGTAGACACGCCTTTCTGGAGACACGCTGCCAACTATAGTGGCGGTACACCTCGTATGGCAGCCATGGATCCTCCAAGTAAGGTAGTAAATGCCATTATCCGAGCCTCGCTGCGCGGCAGAAACGAGCTTCCGGTGGGCTGGAAAGCAAAAGGAGCCTGGTTGTCGCACCGCTTGTTTCCAAGGCTTACAGAAAGGCTTTCAGCCAACATCATACACAAGTACCAGATCGAAAATGCCCCCCCAGCGCCGCCTACTTCCGGTTCCGTACACGAGCCTATGGAAGCTGGACGAGGTGTAGATGACAACGTTCGTCAGCGTATGAAAGAAGAAAAAAAACGTCGCAAGCAAAACAACTAAATTAAGCTACAGGTGAGTATAAAGATGAATTTAGCTAAGCTGATACTCCCCCGCCCTTTGCTGGAACTTCCATTATAATCCGACTCTATCAGGAAGAGCGCTGGTGCTTGAATGTTAATGTATAACCAGGTGGGCGTACAGTTTAGTGGTAAGGCCACAGAGGAAGCCGAATCTCAGTTTAAAAATACCTCTGTCTCTAATTCAAAAATCCCGTACCTTTAGGTAAACTATAAACCTATTCTTATGGCAAAATCACAAGACGCAAAAAAGGATGTTAAGAAGAAGCCAGCTAAAACTCCTAAGGAAAAGCAGGCAGCTAAACTCGAAAAGAAGAAGAATAAATACGATTAAGTAACCCCTACTTCACCTCCCGGCAAATAGCTTATCAAGCTGAAAGAGGTAAACGAAAGCAGCAAACTTCACCGTTTGCTGCTTTCGTTTTTTAGTACAAGTCATAGCGCTTACTGCTCAAATAATGGTAGCAGCATGTATACCTGTGGCCTGCTTTAAATTATTCTTACTCTGTTGTCATGTATTGATAAGTAGTTTTTTACAACTACCACGTCCATAAATTTATAGTTGCTTTACAAACGGTAGTATGTTATCGTCTAGGGATTTTAATTATATTAGCTATTCTTGCTTTGGCCGATTAGTTACTAGCAGCACCTATATAAAATAAACCTATGAGCACAATTTCTGAAGAACAGCTGCGCGCTGCCTTTCCTGCCTTAAAAGAAACAAGTACAAGCAAGCCTGCTGTTTATTTTGATGGCCCCGGCGGCACACAAATGGCACAGCAGTCAATAGATGCCATGGTGGGCTACATTACCAGTGGAATGGCCAATTTACACGGCGCCTTTGCTACAAGTATAAAAACGGATCTTGTATTAGAAGAAGGACGAAAAGCCGTAGCAGATCTCTTGAACTGTAGCCCTTCTGAGGTTGCTTTTGGCCAGAACATGACTTCACTTGCTTTTTCCATTGCTCGCAGCCTTTCTTCTTTTGTTACTGCTTCTGATGAAATCGTGGTAACAGAACTGGATCATCGGGCCAATGTAGACCCGTGGGTAACGCTGGCAAAAGATACGGGTGCGGAAGTGAAATTTCTTCAGGTAAATCCTGAAACTTATACTTTAGCGTTAGATAACCTGGATGAGGTAATTACTGAGAAAACAAGACTGGTGGCAGTGGGTATGTCGTCTAACGTAACAGGTACGGTGACGGCTCTAGATAAAATAATAGCTCGTGCGAAAGAGGTGAATGCCTTGGTTATAGTGGATGCTGTTCATGCGGTACCACATCTATCAATTGATTTTAAGGAACTAAGCTGTGATGTGCTGTTGTGCTCTGCTTATAAATTCTTTGGCCCACATATAGGTATAGCTGTGATAACTGCCTCTCTATTTGAAAAGCTGCCTGTTTACAAGTTAGAACCTGCCCCACAGCAGATACCTGATAAACTGGAAACAGGCACACAGAACCATGAAGCCATTGCAGGATTGATTGGAGCTATTAAGTTTATAGAAGATCTAGGTGAAGGTGACACACGTAAAGCAAGGCTCAAATCAGGTATGCATCAAATTGATGCCTATGAACAGGGCCTGGCTGATAGAATAGAATGCTTTTTAAAGCAACTACCGGAAGTGCGTCTTTACCGTGCTCCGGCTGGCACACGCAAAACCCCAACTTTTGCCTTTACTATTGCCAATGTGAATGCCCGTGTAGCTACCACCTGGTTTGCACAGAAATATAATATGAATATAGCCGACGGTCATTTCTATGCCTCTACCATGGCTGATAAACTAGACGTGAACGCTATGGGTGGCTGGATCAGAATTGGATTAGCCCCATACAACACACTTGCGGAAGTGCAGCTGTTTGAACAAGCATTACAGGAGTTTATCACAACCTACAGTAAATAATATGCTTTTATTTAAGAAGCTCAAAGCTAATGATTAGAGCTTCTTAAATTTTTGTTTTTACAAGCGGTTTGCAGCGCAAAGGATGAATTTTAAACATGCTCTCAGTTGCCAGGCAGTGCCAAAACACCAGGGGCGGAGAAATACTTCTCCGCCCCTGATACTGCCCTTAGTAGGTATCGTTATTTCACTACGACCAGCTTTAAGGTACGCACTTCGCCATTCGCCTGAAGCTTTACAAAGTACATTCCCTTTGCCAGTGCCGTGCCGTCTATTTCGACACTAACCGTTTCTCCCGATGCTGCCTGCCCCTGCTTCACCTCTCCCAGCAAAGCGCCTTTCATATCATAGAGCAGCAAACTGTATTTGCCTTCCTGCGCCAATGTAAATTTAACAGTAGCTTTTGTAGTAAAAGGATTCGGGTGTGCCTGCATATCTTCGCTGGATGAAAGGGCAGTAAGGGCACGTTCTGATGCTGCACGAACTGCAGGCCTCGGTCGGCTGTTGATGATGATCTGGCCCCCTCCTATACTTGGGTACAGCTGTGCCATGTCATAGATCTCGCCACCCATAGCGTAGCTGTCATACACTACAGCGCCGCTTTGCATGTCCCATACTTTGATGCGCAGGTTATCAGAGTTGTCGTTTTGGCCTCTGCCACCGCCGTCATGTGCTGAAGCGACAAATTTATACTTGCCTTTTCCGTTCAGCGTACCTTCGCCTTCCCATACGGCCCTGTTGGCCTTGATGACAAGCCAATGGATAGTAGAACTGTAGAACAGCGACTTATCCGGCATAGTGAGAAGTGTTATACCTGTTGGCGTAGTGGCTTTTGCATTTCTGTACCTGACACTAAACGTGAACAGGGAGTTAGTCTGTAGTTGCGCCAACGATACAGGCCGCACCGCATCGCCTATCCAGCCTGCGCCACTAACAGTTCCGGCAGCAGGATCATACACAGCCTTCCACTGCATGTAGTCATCAGATGTAGGCTTCAGGCAGGTTTCAGAAAAGTTGAGTCCGATTTTGTAGATTCCGGCTTCAGCGTAAGTATGCTGGCCGGTAATGCGGTTGGTGCCAAAGGCGGTATAAGACATCGAGCTGCTTCCGTCTCCCCAGGTCCATTTCACACCCTCGTCTCTCTGCATGGCATAGTCGCCCAACAGCGCCGTGGTGCGCAGCTGGTCTCCTAGTTTAACTGGGGTTGGCGGAAGGTATAGCTTCACGGCTACCGGCACATTGCAGGTAGGGGCGGTTTTATACTTGAGGGTAAATAGGTTACTTCTAAAATTTGTTTCTGATCCTCTCAAACTAGAATAACCGGAAAAGTATAAGTTATCATATTTGTCAAAAGCTAACGCGTGACTATAATCGTTTACCGTATCTCCTTGTCCATAAAATTCGGCACCAAGTATGCTACCGTTGGCGCTGAACAAAACAGTTAATACATCATCATAAAAGTTTAACCGTACAGCATCCAGCCGGCTAAATCCTGTGACAGCGATTTGTCCTTTGCTATCAACAGCAACGGCTCGGGGCCAATCCATACTATTACCAGGTGCATCATAGGTTTGCTGCCACAGCTGTTCGCCTGACGGACTAATCTTTACCACCAGATAATCAGAACTTGCTTTGTTGAAGCGACGTATGCCAGCCAGAATTAAATTTTCCTGCTGATCTATAGTAGCATCGACTAGAATTCCTATGTCAGGGCTTCCAGTATCTATAACTTGCTCCCATAACAGTATGCCATCTTTATCAATCCCCCAAGCCAAAAGCAAATTCTTTGCATTGTATGCATTTACACCGGTGAGGTACACTTGACTATCTCCAATAAATACTTCTTCAGCCGAATTGTTGCCATAAACTTGGCCAAATGATTTTCTGTAGAGGAGCGTACCAGCCGCATTGTATCTCAGAAGTAAAGCATCACTGTCCCCCCCTCTTGCACTTGTGATTCCAACTACATAAATACTTCCATCGGCATCTACAGCCAGATTACTATAACCATCTTCTCTGCTGCTTTTTTTGACCCAGGCTGTACTTCCGTCTGCCCCGTTAAGTTTAACAAGTACAGTTGACTGCTCCTCTTTACTAAAAGCAAAATTGGCTATATAAAAAGCATTGCCTGCGGCATCCAGAACTAATTCAGACCCTTTATCACTGCCGATACCTCCGCCTCCTTCATAAGACGCCCAAATTTGTCGCCCTTCAGGGGAAAGCTTTATCACCACTACTCTACCATCAGGTCCGGCAGTCCAGCTGTTAGCCAATACAAAGATATTTCCAGCTTCATCTAGCTTCATGTGCACAAGCGATAAAGCTCTATCAGCAGATTCAAGAGAGTCAGTCCAAATAATTTCTCCAGCTGGATTAAATTTAAATACTTTGATACTGGTAGAACTGCTAAGGCTGCCATAATCAGCTGCCACGATAGAGTTTCCTGCTGTATCTACTGCCACAGCAGTATTGCGAGAACTATACGCAGTTTCATCGAAGGTTTTAACCCATTCCAGGTTAAGTTGCGCCTTGGTAACAAAAGACAGCAGGAGCAGCGGCAGTAGCAAAAACAGTATTCTGCCACTGTAAGCATTGTAAAACTTAAAGTTTGTTTCTGAGAAATAAGGTAAATGGTTTTTCATGATGCTTATACTTAAGATTGGAAATTCTATGGCAAAGGCAGGATGAAAAGCCTGGAAAAAACC
>NZ_JBHTLD010000086.1:0-18643 GCF_042678745.1 Pontibacter rugosus
TTTACAATCTATACTTTAATAAAAATTCGTTCGATTAGCGAATGGGCTGCTTTATCAGGTAATCCAGAAGAAAATCAGAAGGCATAATAGAGTTATATGATACTGTACATTAAATACATGGTGAGTTTGCGCTGTAAAATGATGGTGAAGGAAGAGCTGAATAAGCTAGGCCTGCAGTATGTGGTGGTAGACTTAGGTACTGTTGAGGTGCTTGAAGACATAACTCCTGAACAGCGCGCACTCCTGAAAAACAACCTTCTTCTTTCTGGCCTTGAACTGCTGGATGATAAGAAAAGTATTCTGATAGAGAAGATAAAGAACGTTATAATTGAAATGATTCATTACTCAGATGAATTCCCCAAAGCAAACTATTCTGACTTTATCAGCGAAAAACTAAACCACGATTATACGTACTTAGCCAACATTTTCTCTGAGGTGAAAGGCATTACCATACAGCAGTTCATCATTTTTCATAAAATTGAAAGAGTGAAAGAACTGCTGTTGTACAAAGAGCTCAATCTTACAGAAATAGCGCACCGCCTGCATTACAGCAGTGTCGCCCATTTATCAAATCAGTTTAAGAAAGTTACAGGCCTCTCCCCTTCCTTTTATAAGCAACTAAAGCAAAAGCGGCAAGCCAATCTGGAAAACATGTGATTTATGTAACATACAAATTTTACTATGTAACATTCTTCTGTCCTCACTGCCCTACTTTTGTAACATCAAAACAGGTGTGCTGCTTCAGGCACAGCTTCCGCCAGTAACGGACTTATAAAACACTCTCCTTGATTATCAGCATTAAGCACCAGCATTACCAGAAGTTTCTTTACCCCTTCTTAACAAGGCATCAACTAAGTTGTGCAGCGCTAGTACCGCCTCTCCTTTTCTAAAGCCAAGATCCCAGTATTGACTACTTGATCATCAACCTACAGCATTAAATCCATACAGGTTACGCTACTTTTCAGGGCAAAATGAATAGTAGTTTCTACAGCTCTGCACTCAAAAAAGAACCCATTGCTTTACAAGCCTGGCTATAACGTTTCCTACCTGGTGTAAATACACCCTTAACAGAAATCAATATTTTATCATATGAAAAGATTATTTACCATTGCATTAGCCATTCTATTTACCAGCTTTATTCAGTATAATGCAGTTGCCCAGGAAAAACACGGCAGCACATTAAACTTAGGTGTAGGCATTGGCGGCTACGGCGGCTACTATAAATATGCCGACCGTACCTTACCAGTTATCAGTATCAACTATGAGTTTGATGTAGCAAAGCGCTTCACACTGGCGCCTTTTATAAGCTTCTCTACTTTCTCCAACGACTACCGGAATAATAACAACTATTATACTTACCGCGAATCAGTTATTCCTATCGGTTTGAAAGGCACTTATTATTTCGATGATTTGCTACAGGCAAATTCTAAATGGGATTTTTACTTGGCCGGGTCGTTGGGTTTTGCCATTGTAAACTCTCGTTGGGATAATAAATATGATGGAGACAAAAATCATTACCGAAGCGGCAACCCTTTGTTCCTTGACCTGCACCTTGGTACAGAATATCACTTTAACAACAGAATTGGTGCCTTCCTTGATCTATCCACAGGTGTATCTACCATTGGTATTGCCATACATTAATCAACTATAGCCTGAAAGCATTTCCCTGTCCTGTTACTGATGTACCGATTTTAAAACCGGACATAATTTCAGGATAGGGAAATTTGTTTAACTGGCTGACATAGGCCCTCATAATGTGGGAAAGGCTTTGAAGAATTATTATACTTAATTGTGTAATGAATTAATGCTTGAATTTAAACGTCATAAGTATATATCACAGAACCTGTTTTACATTTTCCTGTAAGACCCTGATCTCATTGCTCATCACTTCGCACCAGGTTCTGATCAGTTTGCCAGCAGCAGCGCCGCACCGTACTCCCGGATTTGAGTATGCACTTTAAGAACAAAAATGAAACTTTATATAAAGTACATGGTCAGTAACCGCTGCAAGGCACTCGTGCAGGAAGAGCTTCTAAGCCTTGGGCTGCAATCAGAATATATAGTTGTTGATTTAGGAATGGTTGACTTACATAAGGATATCACTGACATTCAGTTAGAGCAGCTAAAAGACAACCTAAGTAAAGCTGGGCTTGAACTGCTTGATGATAGCAAAAGCAAACTTATCGATAAGATAAAGGCGCTGATCACAGACATGATTCATTCTTCTGAAGAACAACCGAAGGTGAACTACTCTGTCTACATCAGCGAAAAACTAGGATATAACTATACCTATCTGGCCAACATCTTCTCCGAAGTAAAAGGCATCACTATTCAGCAGTTCATCATCATTCATAAGATAGAGAAAGCAAAAGAGCTGCTGTTTTATGATGAACTCTCTCTTACCGAAATAGCCCACCGCCTGCATTACAGCAGTGTTGCCCATCTATCCAGCCAGTTCAAAAAAGTAACTGGTCTCTCTCCTTCATTTTACAAGCATATTAAGGACAAACGGGAAGGTGTTTTGGATAACCTGTAAAATTTGAAACATACTAGAAGATATATGTAAAGTTTTCATCTGGCATTCCCCGCATCTTTGTGCACCCTATAGTATGACAAATTCATCCTATCAGGGTGCATTTATTTTGTCTGACTTTTCAGGATTCGGTTACTTATCCTTACCACGGGTTATGGGACCGAAAGGCTTGAATACAAATTTATCCGTCTGCATTGTTTTACATCAAGCTCACTTCAAACTTCCTGTCATGGTAACTCCTCGACCTGAAAGTACGACTCCATACTTCTACCTTCAATACCATTTAGGCATGCCTATGAATCTGAAAAAACTAATAACCGGAAATACTTCTTTCGATCATATTTCTCATGGTGGGCTGCCAATAGGAAGAACTACCCTGGTAGCTGGTAGCTCCGGCAGCGCCAAGACCCTTTTTGCTGCACAGTTTCTAGCAATGGGTATTATGTTATTTGATCAGCCTGGAGTTTTTGTCACGTTTGAAGAACAGGTTGATGATATCCGCAGAAACCTGAAAAGCTTTAACTGGGACATCGACACCTGGGAAAAAGAAGGCAAATGGATATTTGTGGATGCCGCCCCTAAAGAGGAGGTAATCATCGCGGTTGGAGATTTTGACTTGAGCGCGTTCAGAATCAGGCTTGAAAGAGCCGTAAAAAAATGTAATGCGCAACGTGTGGTTATCGATTCCATCGGCAGCATCTTCACTCAATTTCACGAGGAGATGCATGCCATCAGGCGCGAACTGATACAGGTAACACTAACTTTAGCACGCTTAGGCGCTACCTCTATTATAACGGCAGAGCGGCTGGAAGAATACGGTAGAATTACGCGCTTTGGGGTTGAAGAATTTCTGACGGACAATGTAGTTATACTACGCAATGTATTGCACAACGAAAAACGCCGCAGAACCATTGAGATTCTAAAATTCAGGGGAAGTAACCACGAGAAAGGCGAGAACCCGTTTTCCATCAATCCTGAGAAAGCCATTGTTATCATTCCTTTGTCAGCCATGAACCTGAAGCACCTCTCTACTCATGTGCGTGTTACTTCTGGAATTCCTAAACTTGATGAAATGATTAACGGCGGGTTTTACAAAGGCTCCATTAATTTGATTTCGGGCGCAATTGGAGCTGGTAAAACATTGCTGGTAGCCAACTTTGTAAACGGCATCCGCGCTAAACAGGAACGCTGCCTGCTTCTGGCATTTGAAGAAAGTGATGAGCAGCTATACCGTAATGCAGCAGGCTGGGGTATAAACTTTAAACAACTCGAAGAAGAAGGATTGCTGAAAGTGATTTGCCTTTATCCTGAAATTTCATCACTGGAAGATCATTTCATCAATATCCAGGAAATAGTAAAAGACTTTAAACCGGATAGAATTGCGATTGATAGTTTATCAGCACTGTCGCGCACTTCCTCCGACAAAGGATTTAGAGAGTTTATCATTGCCTTTACCTCCTACCTGAAACACCATGAAATAACGGGTATGTTTACCTCCAACACGCCCTTGCTGGCAGGCGGAACATCCGATACGGAAGGCAACATCTCCCCTATCACAGACTCTATTATTCTGCTGCGCTATGTAGAGATGAACGGAGAAATGCAACGCAGCATAGCGGTGCTTAAAATGCGCGGCTCTAAACATGATTCCTCCATCAGGCAATTTTCTATTACAGAGCAAGGCGCTGAGATAGGTAAGAATTTTGCAGGTATCAGCGGCATCCTGACTGGCAACCCGATGCTGATCAAACTTGAATAACACTTTATTAAAGTACACCTATTCCGGTGTTTACCGGAACTTTTAGCCAAACCAACAAGATGAGCATGCATGAATTTCAGCTCTTTATTAACGGGCATAGCCTTAATTCTATCGAGGCCGTGGACACACTTTTAAAAAAATGCAAAGAAAATTTAAATGGTAATTATAAACTTGAAATCATTGATATTCAAGAAAATCCGGACAGAGCGGAGGAAGCAGGCATCATTGCCATACCTACCCTAATCAGGATGAAACCAACACCCATAAACCGCATTATAGGCGCCCTAAATGTTAGAAGCCGCGTGCTGGCCGGACTAGGAATTTCGAGTATGCATACAGTATAAACCTGCAGGCAATGCTGTACGCTTTTCAACAGTATAGCATTGCTTTTAGGTAAAGATGTGCAGCATATAATGAAAGACATTCCTTACTTCCTGTTCCTGTCCTAAAGGCATGTCTATACTCTTCATGCTTTACGCTGCAAACTTATTGTAACTGAACCTGGCTTACGTTTTTCTCGCCCCGGAGCGCTACTATGAGGCTCTAAAACAGCTTTGCCAGAACCCTTTCTATTCAGCTTTCGCTTGTCATAACGAGTTGTAAACAGGCTCCGATACGCTAACTGAAGCCAGCGGCAAATTTGGCTTTTCTCAGAACATGTGATATATGTAACATATTGATTTTAGTATGTTACACATCGCGCGCTACAAGCCCTCATCTTTGTATTATTAAATACTGCCGTGCTTTATAAAGATGCACGCACCCGCCAGTAACGGAAAATTAATACAAACACATTGAATTTAAGAAAACTAATGACTACCCTGGCTTTAGCTACGGTTGTTGTGATTGCCGGATGTAAAGAAGATACATTCATCGAAAGCTTTGGGGTTTGCCCTGTTGTTTTAAGTACCACTCCTACAGACGGAGCCACTGAAGTGCCTCTTGAATCTCTGGTAACCGTTACTTTTAACGAGGAAATGAACCCGGAGACGATTACCCAGACATCCTTCACCTTGTTGGGAGCAGAAAAAATTTCTGGCAAAATAACTTATAACACTAAAACTAACACGTTAACATTCGTTCCGGAAAACAAGCTGGCATACGCCACTACGTATACTGGCAGAGTAGCCACATCTGTGAAAGATAAGTTGGGCAATGCCCTACAAAGAGATTACGTCTGGACATTTAGTACCGGCGCACTTGTTTCGCCTGTGGTTATTTCTACTGACCCAGACAACAAGGCAACAGATATCTCGCTGAGTAAAGCACTAATTGCTTCTTTCAGCGTCCCTATGGATCCGTTGACGCTGAACACAAACACGTTCACTGTAAAGCAAGGTGCGACAGTAGTTGCAGGAGCAGTAACCTATTCAGGTACTACGGCTGTCTTTACACCTGCTAACAAGCTGACTGAAAACATGGTTTATACTGCAACCATTACTACTGGTGCCAAAAACACAGAAGGCAACCCATTAGAGAGCAGTTATAAGTGGACCTTCACGACTATACTTAATACGGTACCTACGGTTACCGCTACCGACCCTACCAACCAAGCTACTGGTGTGGCTCTAGACAAAGTGATTGCTGCACGTTTTAGCGAAGGCATGAATCCTACAACCATTACGGCAACGTCCTTTACTTTAAAAACAGGAACAACAACAGTGGCTGGCAATATCAGCTACACAGGCACTACGGCAAGTTTCAATCCTGCCAATAACCTGTCTGCTAACACTACCTACACGGCGACCATCACAACCGCAGCTAAGAGCACAAATGAGGTGGCCTTAACCAGCAACTATACGTGGACATTTACAACGGTAGCGAACAATACGTCGCAACCAGGCTCACCGGCCATGGGAGTTGATTTAAAAACTGCGGGCCGCTTCGGCATCTTTGCAGGTGTTGGCATCAGTAACAACGCTGGGTTCAGTGAAATCAGAAATATGGATGTAGGTATAACACCGGGTGTCCGCTCTTCGGTAACAGGATTCCCGCCATCCATTGTGGTGAATGGTGCTATTTATGCCTCCGATGACATGGCACCTCCGGGCACTGCCGCCATGTTATTACAGGCGAAGCAGGATCTGCTGGAAGCTTACCTCTTTGCTGAAGGCGCATCTTCTCCAGCACCAGCCACCGTAGCCGGCGATCAGGGAGGCAAAACACTTGCACCGGGTATTTACAAATCAACCTCTACATTGTTGATACAGGCCGGTGATCTTACACTTGATGCAAAAGGCGACCCGAACGCAGTATGGATCTTCCAGATAGCTTCAGACTTTACCACAGTTGGTGGCGCAGGCGGCAACATTATACTTACAGGCGGCGCACAGGCTAAGAATATCTACTGGCAAACAGGCAGCTCTGCTACCATCGGCGACGGCACAACCTTCAAAGGAAACGTGCTTGCCCTAACCTCTATCACCATGAATTCTGGTGCCAGAGCAGTAGGTAGAATGCTGGCGCTGAATGGCGCAGTAGTAATGACCAACACCAACATCATCGAGAAGCCTTAATCAACACGAAAATGATTATCAAAAATATGAATACCGGATCGCGCCATGCGTGGTCCCGCTCTAAGCTTACGCTCACAAGTATAGCGTTAAGTACCTTACTGATCACCGGAATACAGGCACAAACACAGGCGCAGTATACACCGTTCACGAATCCATCGTGGTGGTTTGGTGCAGCAGCCGGTGCAAACTTTAACTTCTACAACGGTTCTACCCAGAAGCTGAACGCGCAGCAAAGGCCGCCGGTAGCATTTCATGAAGGCGATGGCATCGGGCTTTTCGCGGCACCACTTATAGAATACCGTCCTCTGGAGTCAAGATGGGGGCTTATGCTGCAAACAGGCTACGACAGCCGCAGAGGTACTTTTGAGCAACAAATTACCCCATGTGATTGCCCTGTGGACCTAAGCACCAAGTTAAGCTATATCACAGTGGAGCCAAGCCTGCGTTTCGCTCCATTCAAAACATCAGGCTTCTATTTGATGGGTGGTCCGAGACTGGCTTTTAATGTAAAAAAGGAGTTTAGGTACGAGCTTGGGATTAACCCGGCTTACCCGGATCAGGAAAAGAACCCTGTTGTAAATGGCAACCTGAGCGATGTTAAACAAACGCTTCTGTCGATGCAGGTTGGTGCCGGTTACGACATTCCGCTAAACTCACAGGATAATCGCAACCAGTTCATTCTTTCTCCTTTTGTAACGTACCAGCCGTACTTTGGCCAGTCGCCGCGCAGCATTGAGACTATGACGGTGAATACGCTACGTGTAGGTGCCGCCCTAAAATTTGGAAGAGGAAAACCGAACACAACAGCTGCAACAAGCGATGTGCAGTTCTCGGTTAACTCCCCTACCAACATTGCGGCAGACAGAAGAGTAAGAGAGACATTCCCGCTTCGTAACTATGTTTTCTTTAACCAAGGTTCTACTGCCATTCCAGATCGTTATGTGCTGTTAGAGAAAAGCCAGGTAAAAGACTTCAAAGAAGATCAACTGGAAGTGTTTACTCCAAAATCTTTGTCTGGCCGTTCGGAACGCGAGATGACAGTATACTATAACGTACTCAATATTTTGGGTGACCGCTTAGGTAAAAACCCATCAGCAAGTATAACCTTGGTAGGTTCGTCTGAAAATGGCCCGCAAGAAGGTAAAGTAATGGCTGAAACAGTGAAAAGTTACCTGGTGAACATATTCGGTATTGAAGCTTCGCGTATCAGTATAGAAGGACGCAGCAAACCTAAACTGCCTTCGGAACAACCCGGTGGCACAAAAGAACTGGAACTGCTACGTGAAGGCGACCGTCGTGTCTCTATTGAGAGTAATTCACCAGCCTTGCTGATGGAATTCCAGAGTGGCCCGGAAGCTGCTTTGAAACCAGTAGAAATCAAGGCCATACAGGAAGCACCGCTTGACTCCTACGTTACCTTTACTGCTGTTGGCTCAGACAAAGCCTATACTTCATGGTCTATGGAGATAACAGATGATAAAGGTACCATTCAGAACTTTGGTCCTTATATGCAGGATAGTGTAAGCATACCCGGCAAATCCATCTTAGGAGAACGCCCTAAAGGTACTTACCTGGTGACCATGCTAGGCACAAAGGCCGATGGTAGCATCGAGAAGAGAGAGGCTACTGTTAATATGGCACTGTGGACGCCAGCTAAAGACGAAGAAGGACAGCGCTACAGTGTGCTTTATGAGTTCAACGACTCTAAGGCCATCAGCACCTATGAGAAATATCTGACCGAGATCGTAACGCCTAAAATACCACAGGGCGGCAAGGTGATCATCCATGGTCATACAGACATTATCGGTGATGAAACGAAGAACAGGAATCTCTCTTTAGCTAGAGCCAATGATGTGAAAAGAATCATCGAAAACAGCCTGGCTAAAGCAGGTAGAAAAGATGTGACTTTTGAGGTGCAGGGGTTTGGTGAAGATCTCAACCTGGCTCCTTTCAACAACAAACTTCCAGAAGAGCGTTTTTATAACCGCACTGTTATAATCGATATTATTTCTGGAAAATAGGTAATCCGTTTATTTATTGCTCAAAAGCTGTCTGGTTTATACCTGGCAGCTTTTTTTGTTTTATCTCACTACAATTACATATGGTATGACTAGCACTGTATTCTGCCTTTCTTAAAGCAAACTATCTTTTGTTGTATGTCAGCAAATAAGACAGTTACGGATACTCAGCTTTTAAATGCACTTTTAAACAATCTTACAGAATACCTGTAATAAGAGCATCTTTAAACTCCATCTATATTATGAGATTTATACTTGTGTTTGCCTTGTTATTGCCGACGCTCGCCTTTGCACAATCAGGTATAATTACCGGAACGGCACGCGACCGCAATACGCAGGAGCCGCTAATAGGTGTGTCGGTGCAGGTGGTGGGAAGCCAACTGGGCACGGTAACCAACGAGAAAGGTGCTTTCAGGATAGAAAGTATACCTGTAGGAAGTTACACAGTGCAGAGTTCTTACATCGGATATCAGCCACAGTCCAGGTTTAACGTGAACGTGACAGTAGGCAATGTGCAGATACTAAATTTTGAAATGGCACCTGCCGCCAGCCAGCTGCAACAGGTAGAAGTAGTAGCCAACCGCAGGCAAAGTGCCGCTGTGGCCGACCTGGTGACGCCACTCTCGGTGCAGAGCCTGACGACAGAAGAGATTCGCAGCAACCCCGGCGGCAATTTCGACATATCGAAGGTAGTGCAGGTACTGCCGGGTGTAGCTACCAACGGCACAGGAGGCGGCAGCCGCAACGACTTGATTATTCGAGGTGGCGCACCTAACGAGAACGTTTACTACATCGATGGCATTGAGATTCCGCTCATCAACCACTTTACTACACAAGGAAGTGCGGGAGGGGCCACAGGCATACTTAATGTTTCTTTCATCGAAGACCTGAAACTGAGTTCTTCTGCTTTTGATGCACGCTATGACAATGCGTTGGCATCCGTTTTTGAGTTCAGGCAGCGCTATGGCAACCCGGAGCGTTTTTCGGGTAATGTGCGTCTGAGCGGCTCTGAGTTTGCCACCACCTTAGAAGGCCCTGTAGGAGCAAAAACAACGTATCTTTTGTCGGCACGCAGGTCATACCTGCAGTTTCTGTTCAAGCTGCTCGACCTGCCCATCCGCCCGAATTACTGGGATTTTCAATATAAAGTAGACCATAAACTAAACGACAAAACATCCATCTCTTTTATAGGTGTAGGCGCGATAGATGATTTCTCTTTTGGAGTGCCGCGAGAAAGCACTCCTGAAAATGAGTACATCCTGCGCTCTACCCCCTACATCAACCAATGGAATTATACAACGGGCGTAGCTGTGAAAAGGCTTGTAAATGATGGCTACATAAACCTGGCCCTGAGCCGCAATGCCTTCGACAATGCCCTGACCAAGTATGAGGCTGCCGAAGAAGGGGAAAACCGCGTGTTTACACTAAACTCCAGCTCCCGCGAAACAGAGAATAAGCTGCGACTGGACGTGAGCAAGTATAAAAACGGCTGGCGGTATGCTTATGGCGTGTCGGGGCAGTACGCCCAGTTTAAGAATGATATTTACAGCGTGATCCGAAAGGAGCTGCGCGATGAGCAGAATAACCTGGTACAACCGGGCGTGACGCTGGATTACGATACTAAGCTAGATTTCTTTCGTTACGGTGCCTTCGGGCAAGTGTCCCGATCGGTGCTGGACAATAAACTGGGGCTTTCGCTGGGTATTCGCACCGACATGAATTCTTTTACCGATGAGGGAAATAACCCGCTGAACACACTATCTCCGCGCCTGGCTCTCTCCTACTTGCTAAACGATAGATGGACTATAAATGCATCCTCGGGCATCTACTATAAACTGCCCACTTATACTGTACTGGGTTACCAGCAGAATGGAGCTTACCTGAACAAGCAAGCCGATTACATCAGGTCTATCCACTACGTGCTGGGTACAGAGTTTCTGCCGCGCCAGGACTTACGCTTCACCCTGGAAGCCTTCTACAAAGACTACGGCAATTACCCTGTCTCTATTCGGGATGGCATTTCGCTGGCGAACCAGGGCGGCGACTTTGGCGCTATCGGCAACGAGGCCGTAGCTACAAACGGAAAAGGCAGAGCCTACGGAGCAGAAGTATACCTCCAGAAAAAGCTGACTGGTACGGTGTTTTCCGTACTATCTTATACCTATGTGGTGAGTGAGTTCTCTGGTCTGGATGGCGAGTACGTATCCAGCGCCTGGGATTACCGCCACCTGGTATCGGGTTTGTTGGGCAAGAAGCTGCCGCGCAACTGGGAGTTCGGGGCTAAGTATAGGTTTGCCGGTGGTGCGCCAGCCACACCATTCGACCTGGAGGCATCGCAACGAAACTACGCATCTTTGGGAACGGGCATACTTGACTACGACAGACTAAACTCGGAGCGCCTGCAGCCCTTCAGCCAGCTTGATGTACGCATAGATAAAAAGTGGAATTTCAATCGAATTACACTCGACCTGTTTTTGGATATAGCTAATGTACTGGGCAGCAACACTCCTGGCTTCGAGCGTTATACTTTCCAGCGCAACGATGACAACTCTGGTTTTGCCACCACCGACAATAACCCGCTGCGCCTGGATGGCAGCAACGCCATTCCGGTAGTCCTTGAAAACAATGATGGCAACCTTGTGCCGACATTAGGTTTTATAGTTGAATTCTAATCTTCTCCGTAAAGTATAAATCTCTGTAAATCCGTACGTATACTATGAAAAACGTTAAGACACTAGCTATACTTAATACCCTGTTCTTCCTGCTGCATTTTGTGCCTTCGCAGCTTACGCAGTTTGAGGTATTTAACAGCCAAACCATCGGCGATATATCTGATAAGTATCCAGCACTTTTCACACCTGCAGGCATTACTTTCTCTATATGGGGCGTGATTTACCTGGGCCTATCCATCTTCTGTATCTACCATTTAATTAAGGCTTATAAAGAGCCTGCTGCACATGAGGCAAATGCAGATCTGCAGCGCCTGGGTTATCTTTTTATGGTGAATAACCTAGCAACCGGCCTCTGGACTATTGCCTGGGTGAACGAGTGGCTGCTGATCTCGGTGGTGCTTATACTTACCCAGTTGGTAACGCTGCTGGCTATGCACCTTCGGCTGGGTATATTTAATGCTAACCGTTCTGCAGCCTCCCGTTGGTTTACACAGGTGCCGCTCAGTTTATACTTTGGCTGGATCATTATTGCCACGGTAGCCAACATCAGTTCTGCCCTGGTCGATTTAGGATGGGATGGCTTCGGTATGAGTGAAGGGCTCTGGACCACCATCATGATCATTGCAGCCACTTTGATAGTAGTATTTGTTCTCTTTACAAGATCAAACCCTTTTGTAGGTTTAGTAGGCGTATGGGCACTCTATGGCATTATTTTGAAACATCGTGATATCAACGTGGAGGCAAGTTCACAGATCATTACAACGGCGTGGATGGGTTTAGCCGTGGTTGCGCTAGTAGTGCTGTATATCTTATTCAGAAATGCCACTGTCGTTAGGAATAATAGTTAAGCTTTTCCCTCGGCAGAATTCAGTGTTCAATCTTGTTTAGTATAATAAGCTTATGATTCACAACATCATGCAGGAGTAAAACATCAGCAAGGTCTATCAAGCTAAAAGAGCCACAGGTAGCTCTTTTAGCTTGATAGACCTTGCTGATGGAGAAGTTTCCAGGTGAAACTTCATGAAATGGAAATAGGTTTCACCTACTTATAAAGCATATCAGAAGTAATAAGCTATACTTTCATAGCAATCACTGTACACTCAGCTTATTAATTCTGAAAAGCAGTAAGCCTGCAACAAATACTACAAGCACACTTCCAGGTAGTTTCAACAGTCCACCAGCAGCTGTAGCGAGATCGGGGGAACTAGTAAAACTATGCTTTGGTTCATGATTGAAATCAGCATGTGTAAAAGCCACCTGCTTAAACAGGAAAGGGTAATAAAACTCCCGCAGCGCATCATGATAAGCAGTTGCACTTTGCAGAAAAGCTACGTGTGCCGGTAAATCAGAGCCAGCCATTGCATTAAGAATTCCCTGCACATTTACAGGCGGTGAAATAAGATTTAGCTCCTCTACCAGCTTATGCCGCGCCAGCAGACTTTCTTTATAGTCCCTTGCTAACGCCTCTACTGCCACATCTCCTAAATGGTGAAAAGCATAATACCAACGCCAGGCAAAGCGCCCTTGAATTTCGGTAGTATCAGTCCATTCCGGGTACAGGGCAAAGAATTTTTTCATCGTTTCCTGCTTTGGCTTGTCCCATCCGCCATGCACTACCTCCCGCTGTTTTATAGTTAAATCCAGCGCCTGTGGCACAGGTTGTTTTACAGCTACATATACATTCAATAGTGCCGGAATAATTATAGTTAGCAACAGCCATACACCCAGCAGTGAAACTGCATTGAAAGCAGAATTCTTTTGCAAAGCTGCCACCACGAAAGCTATACCAAACCAAAAAAGACAGTATAGTATAACTACGCTTAGCCATATAAATAACCGTACATCAGCTATTACCTGCCCCCATACCATGGCTACTACTGATAAAAGCAGCGCAAGTCCCAGCACTATCATCAGCCGAAAAGTAAGCTTTGCCCCTACTACCAAAGGTAAACTAATGGGCTGCGACAACAATAGCGGCAGTGTTCCCTGCTCCTTTTCCGCCGAAAGAATGTTAAAGCACAAGCCTATGATGAGCAGGGGAAACAAGTATACCAACACAAAAGCCAGATCGAAGTTACCTGCCAATACCTTCAGCGGGTTTACATTATCTGTATCATACAGCTGGGATTGCAGGTTAAGGAGCCGCAGTTTTATATAAATTGGATTGACATCGCGCTGCCCCATGGAGAGACTGGCCCAGGAGTCTGGGTAGTTAACGGCATAGGTAGAATGGTAGTAACCGATATCTCCCGCGTCGGCCTCTCCCGGAAACTTCAGCTTCATTTCCTCCACGTTATGCTCTGTCAGCACATCCAGGGCTGCTATGTTTTCCCGCTGCCTTTCTATGGCTGTGGTGCCGTAGTATATACCATATAAGCCAGCCACTAAAATAAGCGTAGTCAGAATCAGCAAACCTTTATCGGCCCGAAAATTGAGCCATTCGTATTTTATCAGTATCCGAAATATCTTCATTTTATGCTACTTTAGTTAAGTCGATCAGCTTCATTCCTACCGTACTCACCAGCACCAGCCAAAACAGCAGGGCAGTAATTGCTACCACATGGTGCCCTAGCGCCCAACCAACACCAGGCAACTCATAAGTAAAAGGTTTAAATTCTTTCCAGGTGTCGCTGCTCAGACGTGTTTCCTTATCGCCATGCTTTATTCTTGTCGTTTGAATATGGTTTAGCCCTTGTGCCAGGTCATACCGGTATTGCTCAGCCATGTTCTGGAAGTGTACATAGTGGCTAAAATCAGACCCGGCCATACCCATCGATAAATGGCGCACTGCTAAGTATGGATTTAACATGCCCGCCCATTCTGAAATGCTGTTCTGTTTCTGATAGATCTCTGTCAGCTCATCAAAATGCTCTTTATACACACGGCTACTATGCTCCTCTCCTGCTGCCATCAAAATACCATCCAGGTTAACAGGAAGTTCTTCTACTGTAGCAACCCCATACTTCTTCAGAATCTCTTGTTTTAGTGCTTCCGAGCGTTCGTCATGTGCATTGTGTCCATTTACACCATTTTCTACCTCTTCATGTACATCTGCATCCATTTGCGCCTTAGTTGGCGTAGTATATAAAGTTGCACCCAGGTTAGCTGAGGCTTTCGGGATGATAACGCAGCACAACATCCATATACCCAATAAGGTCACTAAAGCTGTACTTGATCGCTGATGAAGCGCCGACACGACCACCGACAATACAATAAAAATAAAGAAGTAAATCAGGTAAAAAATCACAAAAAGTAATAGTCTGGCTATTACATCAACACCTACTTCAAAACTGCCTCTACCAAACAACAACAGGCTAGCCAGCATTAAAGCAGGTGCCACAACTAAAATCACCACTTTACTGTAACCTAGAATTTTGGCCCAGGCAACCGCCCGAAGTGTTACACCTTGGCTAAGCAGTAGCTTGAGTGTACCTGTCTCCTTCTCCTGTGTAAAGGCTCCAAAGCACAGAAATATAATGAGCAGCGGAATGAGCATCTGGAGCACAAAGGCAACAGTCATTTCTCCAAAGCGAATCAACGAAGAAGATTGCTGTGCCTGGCTAAAGTTGGCGCTGTTTTGCTTGTGTGCTTCCATAAAGACGGAAGCACCCGTGTAGGAGTCTATTCCAAAATCCAGAAAGCTTATACTAGACTTTGGCCTAAAGGCATAGGAGCCATAGTGTGCCATGCGGTGTGGATGGCGTTCTTCGGAGTTGGCGAACTGATTATTCACCGTCTGCTGAGCTACCTGGCGCTCTTCCTGTATAGTGTTATAGCTATGCAGCCCCACAACAGTTGCAGAAAGTAACAGCAGCAGCACGATCAGGCTTAGTGCAACAAAGCGTTTGTCGCGCAGCGTGCTTACGAATTCTTTTTTAGCGATGCTTCGTACCATTCTTAACTATGCATGTGGTTTAAGTATAGCTTTTCCAGCTCGTTTGCCTCCAGGTCCGCAGCTGGCAGTACATCTACCAGTTCTCCTTCCCGCATAATACCAACTCGGGTTCCCACTTCTTTAGACCTGAATATATCATGTGTAGCCATGAAGATAGCTGTACCAGCATTGCTTAAATGCAACAGCAACTTTGAGAACTCGTTGCTGGCTTTTGGGTCTAGGCCAGAGGTTGGCTCATCTAGTAGCAGCACCTTGGCATGTTTGGCTACAGCAATGGCTATACCCACTTTCTGGCGCATACCTTTAGAATAAGCCCCTACTCTCCTGCCTGCCGCTTCAGCTGGAAGCCCGGCGTTTAGGAGGTACTGCATCAAATCATCTCTTGAATAATCAAAGCCTGCCAGGCTACTGAATAACGCCAGGTTTTCTAAGCCCGTTAGGTTTGGGTACAGCATCACGTTTTCAGGTATATAAGCCAGGTATTCCTTCACCTTTGTCACATTTGTAGCTACTTCATAGCCATTGATATAAGCTGCACCCGAAGTTGGCTTAATAAATCCGAGAAGCAGGTTAATTGTGGTGGACTTCCCGGCGCCATTTTGCCCCAGCAGGCAGAAGATTTCCCCAGACTTAATTTGCAGGTTCAGCCCTTTCAGCGCCAGCTTATCCTGGTATTCTTTTCGCAGTTGTTTAGCTTCTAATACTATATTCATAAGTTGTAATGTTTTTGAATGAGGTTTTATGCAGCAAGTCTTTGCCGCTGATGCAAGGCCAGACTCGTGCTCCTGAAATTTTCTGATGATACTAAAAATAACTTCAGGCTATAGCTCTACTCCCGGCACAGTTTTAAGCCATGTCAAAAAGTGTAGCCTATAGTTGTCATGAAGTTTCTTGGAGCACCTGGGCTGGCACGGAAGTAATCGTAGCCGCCAACAAAATACTGCTCGTCCAGCACATTATTAAGGTTGAAGCTGAATTTGAATTTGTTGACGTTATAGAACAAAGCAGCGTTAGCCACTGCGTAGGACGGCCAGTAATCCCAAATGAGTTCTCCTGAGCCCACACTGTTAACCTGTATCTCCATGCGCCGACGGCTTAAATAATTGCCTCCGATAGCCAGACCAACTCCTCGTAAGGCTGGCGAAGTAAAGGTATACTTTGCCCACAACCCGGCAGAGTGCCTTGGAGCATTGGCAGCCATCATTCCAGTTTCAGCAACTACATCGGCATTAAGCACCTCCGTATGGTTAAAAGCATAACTAGCATTTAAATTAAGGTTAGCCATGATGTTACCAGTTAACTCAAGTTCAGCACCTTGAGAGCGGGCTTTCCCGTTTTGCCTGTAGACAGGATTTCCTTCATCCGTAAATAGACCTGTATTTACCAATGTATTGCGCTTTTCTATCTGATAAACAGCTAGTGTTGCGAATAAAGCTTTTTGAAAGAATTCTCCTTTAAAACCTGTTTCCATCTGATAGCTGGTTTCGTTACTAAAGGGCTCAGTGCGTCCGTAGCGTTCAGGATATTTGATATATTGTGGATTTATTGGCCTGAAACCCTGGCTGTAACTGGCAAAGTAGTTTAGGTTATCAAGTAGTGCATAAGTCAGCCCCGCTCTTGGCAGTAGCACATTTTGCAGAATTTTTTCCTCTCCGTCGCCATAGTCCCGCTCATCTCTGAACATTTCGTAGCGAAGCCCCAAAAGCAAACCTAATCTCGCAGTTACATCCAGCTGGTCCTGTACATAAAGCCCTGTGGTGTGGTAAACGCTGTTTATGTAATCAGTAAAGAACTGCGGTATTGGTCGCCTGATATAGTTACTGGCATCTTTGATCTCATACGCAGGGTTTTTCAGATCAAAAGTTAAAGGTACGGCTTCACCATTAATCAGCTGCTGACGCGCCTCAAACATGGTGCTGTTCTTGTCAGTATCAAACTTTACATAATCTGCTCCCACAACAAGCTTATGCTGAAGGCTACCCGTGTTTCCTGTTAAAGAGAAGTATGACGAGAAGTTATCGGTATACTCCTTAGCCAGCCGTTCAAAGTAGCGTAGATTCATGACTGTGTTCAGCGGCGCATCCGCAAACGTATTCAGCGTGCGATGCTCTTTGATATCTTCGGAGTAAGCAAACTTCATGTATGCAGCGTTGAACGAGAGGTATTTGCTGATTTGGTGATTGAGCGAGGCGTTGAGAGAAAGATCCTTTACTTTAAAATGATCGTTAGGCTGATTTACTGCAAAGG
The DNA here is from genome assembly GCF_042678745.1 of Pontibacter rugosus. Taxonomy (NCBI): domain Bacteria; kingdom Pseudomonadati; phylum Bacteroidota; class Cytophagia; order Cytophagales; family Hymenobacteraceae; genus Pontibacter; species Pontibacter rugosus. Next base: position 17,641 of record NZ_JBHTLD010000086.1, read on the forward strand.
ATAGTGGAAGCGCATATAAATCCCCGCCTTGAATAGGCAAACCTCTATCTAAGTAACCATCGAAGCTGCTGTATACCACCTCAGCATTGATGCTGGTTTTCTGTGTAGGACGGAAAGTAACAGTTGGGGCAATGATAAATGACTGTCGATCGTTTACATCCCGAAAAGTCTTAGTGTCCTCGTAACCAAGATTCAGGCGGTACAGCAGACTTTTATCCTCGTTTAGCGAGCCAGTAAAATCGAGCGTAGAGCGCATGGTTTGGAAACTTCCAACAGAGAAGCTGACAGCTTTACGATCATCTTCGAGCGGTTTTTTTGTCACCATATTGATGGTGCCACCAGGATTTATATCACCAAACAGAGCCGCACCCGGTCCTTTTAGCACTTCCACCCTTTCAAGGTTTACAGTGAGAGGCACGCGAAAGAAGCCGTTACCATAGCTGTAGCCTGAGCGAAGTCCGTTCACTAAACGAAATCCGCTTTCATAGCCGTTTCTAAACCCGCGTACTGTCAGGTCATCATAGCTGGAATATTGGTTTACGCCTGCTACATTTTGCACCACGTCATTCAGCGTAAATGCCTGCTGATCATCCATCAGTTCCTTGGTAACCGTAGAAATTGTTTGCGGCACATCTATCACCAGAGAAGCTGTTTTTGTACCAATAAAGCTATACTCGCTCTTATAGGTTGTTTCTTTTCTTCCCAAGACTTCCACCTCCTGCAAGGCATTGGAGCTGGCTTGCAACCTGAATGTAACTACAGCGACAGGGGCATCTGTACTCAAAGAGACTTGCCTGGCTTCCTCTTCAAAACCTAACCCCTTCACCACAACTGTATACTGGCCAAATGGCAGATTAGAGATTTTAAAAGAACCATCAGGAGCAGTAACACCAGCCTGGCTACTCTCTTTTATAAGTATAGAAACTCCTTCAATTAATTTTCCATTGCCTACCGTTGCAGTGCCACGGATAGATCCAGATGCTTGAGCCATTACCTCCAGCTG
>NZ_JBHTLD010000087.1:0-18592 GCF_042678745.1 Pontibacter rugosus
TTTTTAATCTCTAATTAAAGAATATACTGACTCAAATCGCGGTTTTTCACCATGCCCGATAGCTTCTCCTGTACCATGGCACGGTCTACCACGATGCGTGCATTGGCTCCGATCTTGTCTGGCACATCGAACAGAATATCGTTGAGCAGACGGCTCATAACGGTATGCAGGCGACGCGCTCCAATGTTCTCTACCTCCGTGTTTACCTCAAAGGCGATGGAAGCGATTTCATCCAGCGCTTCATCGTTGAAGGTCAGTTCTACATCCTCTGAAGCTAACAGGGCCTCATACTGCTTGGTAAGCGCGTTCTTTGGGAATTTCAGGATTTGGTAGAAGTCATCTTTGGTCAGGCTATTCAGCTCCACACGAATCGGGAAGCGGCCCTGAAGCTCCGGGATCAGGTCTGAAGGCTTAGCCACGTGGAACGCACCTGCAGCAATAAACAGGATATGGTCTGTGTTGATGATGCCATACTTGGTGCTCACCGAAGAACCTTCCACAATCGGCAGCAGGTCGCGCTGTACCCCTTCGCGGCTCACATCTGGGCCGCCACCGCCTTTGTTGCTGGCGCTGGCTACTTTGTCAATCTCATCAATAAAGATTACGCCGGAGTTTTCTGCCTTAAAAATGGCCTCTTCCTTCACCTCGTCCATATCAATTAGCTTGGATGCTTCTTCTTCCAGCAAGATCTTACGTGCCTCGGCAATGGTTACTTTGCGCTTCTTGGTTTTCTTCGGCATAATGCCGCTGATCATCTCCTGGATGTTCATCATCGAAGCCTCGTCCATACCCGGACCCATCACGCCCATTCCCGGCATAGCGCTTTGCGACACGCGAATTTCGATTTTACGGTCTTCCAGGTCGCCGTTGCGGATTTTCTCACGGAATTTATCGCGCGTGCGTTCATTCAGTTCGTAATCGTTGTCCGGCATGGCATTCGGATCTGAAGTGGTAGAAACCGGGCTGTGCGTACGGCCCTGGATTGGCGGAATCAGCGCGTCCAGGATGATGTCTTCCACCATCTCGGCTGCTTTCTGCTTCACCTCTTCTTTCATGCGCGTCTTCACCATGTTCACCGACTGCTCCACCAGGTCGCGTACCATACTTTCCACGTCGCGGCCTACGTAACCTACTTCAGTAAACTTAGAAGCCTCTACCTTAGTAAAAGGCGCATCAGCGATCTTGGCCAGGCGACGGGCAATTTCTGTTTTACCCACACCTGTTGCGCCTATCATCAGGATATTGTTTGGCACAATATCACCTTTTATACTTTCGTCGGCATTCATGCGGCGCCAGCGGTTACGCAGCGCAATAGCTACGTTTCGTTTCGCGTCTTTCTGCCCGATGATATACTTATCCAGCTCCGCTACAATCTGAGCTGGTGTTAACGATGCAATATTATCTAACATGTCTTTATCTTATATGATACATCTTCTCCCGGCTATTGCTACGCAGAAGCGCAGCAACCGGTAGTTTATGAACTTCTTTTCTTTTTGAGGAAGGTGCTGGTGTTGGTGCCGATGGTAACATAATGTGTGGCTCCTGACGGGTGAAAAAAGGCGCTGCCATAGTTCAGCTCAAAGCTTCGAACCCGCAGCATGGCTCCCACCGAAAACCCTACTCCTCCTGCTTTTGTATCGAGCCGCAGCTCTTTGCGCCGCAGGTGGTTGTAACCTGCCCGCAGCTGAAAATTCTTACTGAATACAAACTCGGTGCCTACCACAAAATGGCGGGCAATTTTATCCCCCAGCGTCTTCTCTTCCTTTACCTCATTCCCGTTCTCATCCAGCTTGCCCGGTGCATTTGGGTCGAGGTACACAATATCGAACTGGTAGAGGCGGTGTGCCGTGAGCGATAGCCGCACCGGCATGTGCTCTGGCTTGTAAGATAGCCCCAACTGGGCATCCCAAGGCATTTGCTGCCGCTCGCCACCGTCATAGGTCTTCACCTGATAGCCGACATTCTTGAACGCCAGCCCCACCGTAAAATCTTTCTCTGGATGCTTGAAAACAGCTCCAGCATCGGCCAGTATACCTACGGCTTTGTTGCCAGCTATACTTGATACCGCTACTTTTGCCGTTGCCCCAATCGTAAAGGCCTCCGCCTCCCGCGCATGCGACAAAGCAAGGGTATAATCATTCACATTGAAAGTGCCCAACTCCATGCCCGTAGGGTCACGCTGCACAAAATCGCCGTAGTTCAGGTAATTTATACTTGCTGCCCAGCGGCCATACTTCTCACTCTTAAAAGCATAAGCCAGGTTGCTTTGTTTGATATCGGCTAAATATCCCACATAACTTAGGCTCAACTGCCTGTCCATCTCCTCGCTAAGCAAGGCCGGGTTAGCCGACACCATACTTACATCCTGCGCGCCAGCTGTAATATTTACACCTCCCAAAGCTGCCAGCTTCGCGCTATTCGGCAACTCCAGAAACAAAAACCCACGCTGCCCCCCTATCTGCGCCTGCGCCATGAGCGAAAAGCCCAGCAAGGTGCAAAGTATGAGAGCGGCTTTTTTCATGGGCTTTTCAATTTTGAATAACTGACTTTTGAATGACTGAATATTTATTTGTGAATGAGTGGATGAGTGATTGAGTGAATGGTTAATTTTGAATAATTGACTTTTGAATGACTGAATTTGTACTTGCTGCCTTTCCACATCCCTATTGTCCTCCTGGAAGGATCTTGGTAGCAAAGCGCCAAAGCAGTTGCGACTCGCCCACAAGATCTTTTCAAGATGACAGACCGGGGAGCAGGACTCGCTCATTCACTCATTTAAAATTTACTCATTCGCTCATTCAAAAGTCAATTATTCAATTATTCAAAATTTATTAAGCGTCAGCTTTTTCCTCTCTCACCGTCAGGTTCAGCGGGTACTTTACGCGTTCCTTCAGTAACGCGATCTTCACCACATCGTCCACACGGTCTACGTAATGGATGTTGAGGCCTTTGATGTAATGCGCCGGAATTTCACTGATGTCTTTTTTATTTTTCTGGCAAAGGACAATGTCGGTGATGCCGGCACGTTTGGCTGCCAATATCTTCTCCTTTATACCGCCCACTGGCAGCACCTTGCCACGCAGCGTTATCTCACCCGTCATCGCCAGCCTTGATTTCACCTTACGCTGCGTGAATACCGAAGCGATAGACGTAAAGATGGCGATACCAGCCGATGGGCCGTCTTTTGGCACAGCGCCTTCCGGAAAGTGAATGTGCAGGTCGTACTGGTCGAACAGGCGGTAATCTATATCCAGCAGCTCTGCGTGTGCTTTTAAGTAGGAGATGGCCGTCATAGCCGATTCCTTCATCACATCGCCCAACTGGCCCGACAGCGTCAGTTTGCCTTTGCCACGGCTAAGTATACTTTCAATAAACAAGATGTCACCACCCACTGAGGTCCAGGCCAGGCCTGTTACTACACCAGCTGTGTCAATGTCCTGATAAATTTCTTTGTCGAATATTTCAGAGCCTAGAATCTTTACCACGTCCTCTGGTTTGATAGAACGGGCATACTCCTCTTCCATTGCCTTCTGCTTGGCAGTATTACGCACCAGCTGGCCAATTTTACGCTCCAGGTTACGCACTCCTGATTCACGGGTATAATCGTCAATCACTTTCTGGATAGTAGCTTTTGGTAACTTCACATCGGCTTCTTCCAGGCCGTGCTCTGTAATCTGCTTCGGCACCAGATGGCGTTTAGCAATCTCTGTCTTCTCCTCTAAAGTATAACCCGTGATGTCGATGATTTCCATACGGTCGCGCAGGGCTGGCTGTATAGTATCCAGCGAGTTAGCCGTGGCGATGAACAATACCTTCGAGAGGTCATACTCTACATCCAGGTAGTTATCCATAAAGGTATGGTTCTGCTCCGGGTCCAGCACTTCAAGCAAAGCCGAAGATGGATCGCCACGAAAATCAGAAGCCAGCTTATCTATCTCATCCAGAATAATAACAGGGTTAGAAGAACCTGTTTTCTTGATCTGGCTAATGATTTTACCCGGCATGGCACCCACGTAGGTACGGCGGTGGCCACGAATTTCGGCTTCATCACGCACGCCACCAAGAGACATACGCACATAATTACGGCCTAAGGCTTTGGCTACAGAACGGCCCAGCGAAGTTTTACCCACGCCCGGAGGTCCGTAAAGACACAGAATCGGTGCCTTCATGTCGTTCTTCAGCTTTAATACAGCCAGGTATTCAATAATGCGCTCTTTTACTTTCTCCAGCCCGTAATGGTCTGCGTCCAGTATCTTTTTAGTGCGCTTCAGGTTAAAGTTATCCTTGGTATACTCGTTCCAGGGAAGGTCCAGCAGAAACTCCAGGTAATTAACTGATACAGGATACTCCGCTGCTTGTGGGTTAAGGCGAGCCAGCTTATCTATTTCTTTCTTGAAGTGTAAGGCTACAGCCTCTGGCCATTTCTTCTTAAGCGAACGCTCCCGGAAGCGCTCAATCTCCTGATCTGGTCCCTCCTGTCCCAGCTCATCCTGCAACACTTTTATCTGCTGACGCAGAAAGTAATCACGCTGCTGCTGGTCGATATCGGTATGTACTTTTGAGTGGATTTCCTGCTTCAGCTCCAGCAGTTGTATTTCGCGCAGCATGAGCTCCAGCAGTTGTGTACCGCGCTCTCTGCCGTCGTTTACTTCTAAAAGCTCCTGCTTTTGCGCAACTTCTACATTTAGATTGCTCGACAGGAAATGCGTCAGAAAGCTTGGGCTATCGATGTTATCAAGTGCCACCTGGGCCTCCTGTGGTATCTCAGGGTTCAGCTTCAGCATCTTGCCTGCCGCATCTTTCAGCGACTGTACCAGGGCTTTTACCTCCTTTTTGCTCTTGTCCATCGGCGTCTCTTCGCATAGACTCACGCGCGCGGCCAGGTAAGGATCCTCCTGTGTTACCTCCTCTACTTTAAAGCGGCTCTGCCCCTGAATAATGATCGTTGTATTGCCATCCGGCAGCACCAGCATTTTCAGGATCTTTGCGATAGTGCCTACTTCGTAAATATCTTCTGCCGATGGGTCATCAGAGTTCGTGTTCTTCTGCGCTACCACACCTATAATCTTATCACCGTTATGCGCTTTACGCACCAGCTTTACAGATTTTTTACGGCTCACGGTTATCGGCAGCACCACTCCCGGAAATAATACGGTGTTCCTGACTGCCAATAATGGCAACTCGTCAGGCAGATCCTCTAGTTTTATATCATCCTCAACATCAGCGGTTATGATCGGAATGAGCTCTGGCCCATCGTCGTCCGTAGCGCTGCTTAAAAATAAATCCTTTAGAAATTGCTCCAATGTATGGTTCTTCATAAGTAGTTCAATGCCATTTTGACAGGAGAACATCGTTCATCCCCCGGTTTTCCTGTTCCTCTATAGTTGTTCAAGTCCTGTGCCAAGGCTGCTTAGGCTGTTGAATTGTCGGTTTTTAGCTAAAAACAGGACTGAATTAGAAAAGTATAGCTAAGAATATAGACCTTCGCAACAATATAGCACAAATTTAATATCTTTAGGCTTTGCGTTAAATACAAGCTGATGAAGCGTCTGTTCATACTCTTACTCCTGTTGCCGCTGTGCTTTTCTGCTTATCAGATACAGGCGCAGCAACTCAAACAAGTTCCGCTGGAACAGCCAGAAGCAGGCCTTAAGGTACATAAGTCGGCACCCAAGCCTGAGTTACACCTCAATTTCCCTAATTTAAATAAAATCCCGTACTATCACGACCGCAAACAGCTAGCGCTGATACAAAAGCTGGAGAAACGCAGGCAATATGATCAGGTGCTGCCGCTGCTGGATAAGTATGTGCACAGCTTCGGAATACAGAACTTCTACAAAGATACGCACCTGCTCTGGCGACTAGGCCAGCTACATGAGCGCCAGGGAAACCAGGAAAAAGCCACAGCTCTGTTTCGACTTGTGCTCAAGCACCACCGCACTGACATTACCCGCGTCAAGTCTTATTACGACTCGCTGGACCAAAACACAAAAGACTATTATGTGCCCCTCGACTACTATTATGAGTTGGTAGAGTATAGAAAATCTATTGCCACGTTCAAGCCGCCCAAGGGAGTTTACCTTAACATGGGAAATCCTATCAATTCGCCTTATGCTGATTATGGCCCTACTTTGAGTGATGAGAATGAGGTGTTTATTTATACTTCAAAGCGCAACATGGATGATTTTAAGGGGCGATCTAACGAGGATTTATACTATAGCAAGCAGAACAACGGCTTTTGGGAAGAGGCTAAATCTTTCGGAAAACCCATCAACAGCATTTATAATGAAGGTTCTGCCTGTCTCAGCCGTGACGGCAACACCTTATACTTTGCCCGCTGCGAAGCGCCGGATGGCTATGGCAACTGCGATATCTATAAAGCTACGAAACAAGCTGATGGCTCCTGGGGCCAGATCCAGAACCTGGGTGCTAAGGTAAACTCTGATGCCTGGGATTCGCAACCAAGCCTTTCTAAATCAGAAGACACTTTATACTTTGCCTCTGATAGGCTAGGCGGCTTTGGTCTCTCTGATTTATACTTCACGCATAAGAACAAAAAAGGCGAGTGGCAACCAGCACAGAACATGGGACCGGTCGTAAACACGCGTGAGAGTGAGGTTAGCCCCTTCTTTCACCCAAAGTACCAGGTGCTCTACTTTAGCTCACGCGGCCAGCTCAACAACTTTGGCGACTTCGATATCTACAAAACCTACCAGGTGCAGGGACACTGGCAGGAACCACGCAATATAGGACCTTTGGTAAATGGGCGCGGGAGTGAATACTATTTCACCATTGATGCAGCTTCAAAAAACTTATACTATGCCCGCTCCGAAACTGACGATATCCAGAACCTCGACCTGTACTCCTTCCCGCTACCCATGGAGGCACATCCGCTGGCTGTAACAAAAGTGGAAGGTACTCTTAAAGACTCCGTGACCAATAAACCCTTATCAGGGGTTATCTCTATCATTGACCTGGAGAACGGCATCGAGATCTCCAGCAAGTATATTCGTCCGGATGGCTCTTTTGAGTTTGACTTAATCGATAACACTAATTACATGATCCTGATCCAAAGTCCGGATTTCTTTACGATTGAGCGGGAGTTGCAGCTTAAAGACGATACCTCTATCCAGCTGATGACGACAATGATAGATTATAACATCCCGCTGGTGTTCCAAAACATCGAGTTTGATCAAAATCAATCTACTATAAAAGCAGAGATGGAGCCGGTACTGGATGAAGTAGCTTATTTCCTGATCGACCACCCGACGTATCGACTCGAGATTGCTGGGCACACCGATGGTGCCGGAGATCCTGACTTTAACCTGAGCCTATCGCAAGACAGAGCAGATGCTATAAAACGGTATATTGAGCGTAAAGTGAACATAGAAGACAGCCGCATTGATGCCATCGGTTATGGTAGCCGCAAGCCTTTAAGAGCAGAGAAAACAGAGGAAGACCGCCGCATTAACCGCCGTGTAGAATTTATAGTTACTAAACCCAAAAAGCAGAAGTTGTAGAGGTCTATTGTGCAGCTTCTGATAGAATTTTGAATAACTGAATATTCAATTTTGATTGAGTGAATGAGTGATTGAGTGAATGTGTGAATTTTATTCTTGATACTCCTGCTACTCTCCTCTAGTGTCATCATGAAAGAATCTTGGTGGCGGAGCGCTAAAGTAGTTGCTGCTCACCCACAAAGTCTTTTTTGAATAACAGAAAGGATATTCAGTTATTCAAAAGTCAGTTATTCAAAATTCAAAACTATACTTAAAGCGGTACTTTCTTTGTTGTCTCGCCGCGCTGTAACAGCACGCTTTCGGTTTTGCCTTTGTAGTTAATGTTGACAATGTTCATCTGGTCGGAAAACAGATCCGTAAGTATGGCATTCTTCACGTAGAGTTGTGGCAGTATAGCTTTATTGACAGGAATCTCCAGATATATCCACACGACATCTGCATCAGCTTCTGAGCCAACAAACTTATGTTTTAGCGGCTTGCCCTGCTCTACTTCAAACACCAGGTTTGTGCTCAGGTAGTCGGACAGATGCTTTTTTACCTGTTCCGAAGTATGGCTGTATACCACATTAGTCTTAGAGCGGCGAGAAAGAGCATCTTCCAGGTCATCCATAAACACCTTTACAGCTACTTCCAGGCTTTGTGTGCGCGGGTTAAACTGTACATCGGCAATACTGGCGTGGTAATCGTGGGCTGCGGCAGGTCTGGCTAAGGCAAAAGCCATTAACAGGAGCAGTAGCGAAAAGAATCTATACTTCATACGTGCACATACTTTATACTTCCTGAAGCAAGATTAGTACCAGTTCCGGTTAAACTACTTAGCGTTAGGCAAATCAGAAAGCACGCGCTCTGCCATGTTTGGCATACTGTCGCTTACAATCCGGTTCACGTTGTTGATGTTTGACTGATAGGGAATATTAATTTTGTTACCAGATACCAACTGGCCTGTATTATCATAGATGCTGTAGTGCACCATAAAATCACGCTCATAATTAAGGGCAGCACGATCCAGGCAGTTTTCATAGATGGTTTTCACCTCAAATTGGTTGATAAAGACATAATAGTCGATACCATACTGGTTGTTGAAGTAGTTGAAAAACTCCGGGTCTTTTACTGTAGCGCCGAAGTGTTTATTCGGGTCTTGGGCTACGGGTACTGTAGCAGGTTCGCCTCTGGAGCCAATCTTCTGCTTTTGATCCTTTACCCAATTCAGGATATTGCCTTTCTCCTCTTTTACCTCTGGCTGGTGGTTGTACTTAGACTGCTTGTTATCCTGGTAAGCATAGTGCAGTGATTTATAAATGCGGCTTAACTCACTAACACTATCGCGGTACACGCCACCCAGCAAATGAATGGTTTCATAGCCATCCGGGGCTAGCATTGCATTCAATCTACCACGGAACACATGGCGCACATTCTGCATCGGAATTTTAGACTGACGTGCAATCTCGGCATCAGCGTCGGAGAAGTATAAATGCGGATCGAACGGCACTACCAGAATGCGGCTTTTGGTTTTATAGGCTGCTGGTTTAGGTGCCGGTGCCGGAGAAGCGGAAGTGCTTTCTACGGTCTGTTTTGCTGTGGCACTGGCGGTGCTTATAGCTACAGGAGCAGCTTTGGTAGCGGTAGCTGTTGGTTTTGGGGCTGGCTTGGCAGCAGATGCAACAGCTGTAGTTGGTTTTGGATTAGTAAGATAAAGCGATTGGCCTATCTGTAATGTGTTGTTGTTCCAGCGTTGCAGCGAATCGAGGGGAATATCAAAGCGGCGGGAGAGGCTATAATAAGTATCGCCTTGCTGAACCAAGTACACACTATCGCCTTGTGCAGCGATAGTGTGTGGGTTTATACTTGTGAGCCAGTTGCCTGGTTTAGCTTCAGCTTGATTAAGTGCAAAAACAAAAAGTAAGGTTAAGCTTGCAAAAAGGTACTTTAAAACGAATTTCATGGGGGAATCTTTGCTTAGAAGATCAACTTGAATACATCGTTAAAGATAGCAAAAGCCATTAAACCTAACAATAAAACCATACCCACTTTCTGGGCATTCTCTAAAAAGTTATCTGATGGCTTGCGGCCACTAATTATTTCGTATGTTAAAAACACAACATGTCCGCCATCCAGGGCAGGAATCGGCAGGAAGTTCATAAAGGCCAAAACCATAGATAGCATAGCTGTGATGCTCCAGAACTTATACCAGTCAAACGTATCGCCAAACACCTGGGCAATACCGATTGGGCCACTTAATGACTTAGAAGCGGAAATCTCGCCACGGAAAATCTTTCCGAAACCTTTTAGGTTAGCTGTGATTACACCAAAGGCTTGCTCTGTTCCCATCGGAATTGATTCGCCCAAGCTATACTCTTTCGTAGCAAACTGCACCATTGGCTCTTGGTAGAAACCTAGTGTTCCATCTTCACCTACCTTTGCCTGCAGCTTAATAGGTTTGCTATCGCGCTCTACCACCATCACTACTGTTTTACCAGCATTCGCTTGCATCGCTTCCTGAAAGTCGTTGAAGAACATAACGCTCTTGCCGTTGATTGTTTTGAAAACATCTCCTTTCTTCAAACCTGCATCATCAGCTGCACTTCCTTTTGCCACCTGCCCTACTTTGAAGGGTAAGCGCGGCTGCACAAAAAGTGTACGCTCATCTTCCTTATCAGCTAAACGGTCAGCAAAGTCAACAGGTACCTGCAGATCCACCAGTTCCCCGTTTCGATCTACAGTGTAATAAGAGTTTTGGCCCAGTATAGCATCAACAGAATAAATATCATTGAACTTCTCAAGCTTCTGCCCGTTTACGGCCACTACTTTATCACCAGTCTGGAAGCCTATGTATTGGCCTATTTCGTTCGGAACAACACCATATCGTGCCTCAGAGGCTGGCAAATAACTTTCGCCGTAGCTGTAGGTAAGCGCTACATAGATAACGATACCGGTAATCACGTTTACAATAATACCGCCCATCATCACGATCAGGCGCTGCCAGGCTGGTTTAGCACGGAACTCCCATGGCTTCGGCTCTTCTTTTAGCGCCTCTGTATCCATTGATTCGTCAACCATGCCGGAGATTTTTACGAAGCCACCCAGCGGGATAAGCCCAAGCATATACTCTGTCTCACCGAACTTCTTGCTGAAAACTTTAGGAGGAAAGCCAATGGCATACTTTTCTACGCGCATTCCAAACCACTTTGCCGCCAACATATGCCCCAGCTCGTGCAACCCAACTAATATTGTAAGCCCCAGAATAAGCTGGGCTACCATTACTACTATATCCATCTAAAAAAGAAAAGTTTATACTTAGTTTTAGCCTGAATTCAACACAACAGGCTGTATAATTATTTGTTTATCAATTCAGAAGCGTACTGACGTGCTTCTTTGTCTGTTGCCACATAGTCCTCGTAAGAAGGGTTCGCAATATACGCAACTTTTGCCATACAGCTTTCCAGTATGTCCGACATCTGTAGGAAGCCTACTTTATCACGCAGAAAAGCACTGACTGCCACCTCGTTAGCTGCATTCAGAATACACGGCATGTTGCCTCCTTGTTCCATGGCATCAAAGGCAAGCTGCAGGTTACGGAACGTTTTAAGGTCTGGCTGCTCAAATGTTAGCTGCGGGTAATCCAGGAAACTGAAGCGCGGAAAGTCAGACTTCAGCCGCTGCGGATAACCCAAAGCGTACTGAATCGGCAGCTTCATATCAGGCAGTCCGAGTTGTGCTTTGATAGAACCATCCTCAAACTGCACCAGCGAGTGTATAATAGACTGCGGGTGCACCACTACTTCAATCTGATCGTTCCGTAGCCCAAAAAGCCACTTCGCCTCGATCACCTCTAGCCCTTTGTTCATCAAAGACGCTGAGTCGATGGTGATTTTCGCACCCATATCCCAGTTCGGGTGTTTCAGCGCCTGTGCCTTCGTTACTGCTGCCAGTTCTGCGGCAGTCTTTCCTCTAAACGGTCCGCCAGAGGCAGTCAGTATAATTTTCTCTATCGGGTTATGAAACTCGCCAGCCAGACACTGAAAAATAGCGCTATGCTCTGAATCAACTGGATATATATTTACTCCGTACTCTTTTGCCAGCTCGGTAACCAGCTGCCCTGCCACCACCAGCGTTTCTTTGTTAGCCAGGGCAATTTGCTTGCCAGCTTTGATGGCATGTATGGTAGGCAAGAGGCCAGCATAGCCAACCATAGCTGTCAAAACCATGTCTACCGTGCCCATTTCTACAACAGAGCAGAGGGCTTTACTACCGGTATATACTTTGATATCTTCATGTAGCAATGCCTCCTGCACCTGTTCGTACAGGTCTTCGCGGGCTATGACAACAGTGTTTGGCTTAAACTCCAGCGCTTGCTGTATCAGTAGCTCAGCGTTGCTATGCGCAGTAATCACCTCCAGTTCAAAATTTTCAGGGTTTGCCTTGATTACATCCAGCGCTTGTGTGCCTATGGAGCCTGTGGAGCCAAGTATGGCGATTTTTCTCATTTTGTTTTCTTTATGATAAAAGCATTTATGCTTTTACAATCATAGTCTTATTACTTATGTTCGCTTAAGCTGACGAAGCTACTATTTGTTCAAGTTAGCACATTATCTGTTCATCCAAGGCTTCAGTTCTGGCCTTGCATGTTGCAGTTGCTCGAGCGCTCCAAGTCCGCGAGTACTCTTTTTCACACTCGGCGTTGTGTGTCTGAAGCTGCCTTCGCTCTGCTCCTGCTGCCCTAGCGGGCACCGCAACATCCACAAGGCACCTCCTAGAAAAACTGAAAAAGCCTTTCCTCCGATCAGAAATACAAGAAATTATTTGTTTGCTACAGAGCTCACACCTCTGCCAGGTGCGTAACGACGATTTTTTGTTTGAGCGGTCAGCAAGTTCAAAATCGTCTTGATTCTTTTGCTTACGCCGGGGGTAGGGGCCCTCTATTCTCATCAAGGAGAATAGTAAGGCCCAGCCGGCGAGGCGAAAAGCTAGCTAAGCGCTTAGCTAGCAAAGTTTACTCACATTTAGCAATCCATCCGCTAACTTCCTGTCATTACTCAGCCTCGGAACCTTATTCTGCCCGCCCAGCTTCCCCTGCGATTTCATATACGCCTGGAAAGCGCCTTTCGGCAATGCTGTTAGTTTAAGCTTTTGAAGAATATTGCCAGCAATAAGATCGTCGTAATAAGAGTTTAACTTACGTAGCTGTTTGTCGAGCTCCTCTGCAAAGGCAGCTTCGTGCACTGGCTTCTTCGCAAACTCCATCAGCCACTCATGGTAAGATGCTCCATCGCTTTGGCTCACAAATGGTGCCACCGTAAATTCTATCAGCTCTACTTCCGGAAACTTTATCATCGCCTGTTTCATAGCCTTCTCTACCTCTTCTCCTATCACGTGCTCACCGAAGGCCGAAATATAATGCTTGATGCGGCCACTCACGATTAGTTTGTAAGGCTTTACAGAAGTAAATTTTACTGTATCACCGATAGAGTAACTCCAGAGGCCGGCATTGCTGCTCACTATCAGCGCATAATTCACGCCTGGCTCTACTTCACCGATGGTCAAGCGGGTTGGGTTGTCGTTATAATATTCTTCGGCAGGTATAAACTCGTAGAAGATGCCAGCGTTCAGCAGCAGTAGTAAACCCGGATCGCTTTGTTTGTTCTGATAGGCAAAAAAACCTTCTGAGGCAGGAAACAGCTCAATAGAATCCACCTGTTTACCGATAGACTCGAACAGCTTTTTGCGATATGGCTCAAAATTAACCCCTCCGTACACAAACAACTGAAAGTTCGGGAAGATGTCCTTTATTGATTTGCCCGTCTGCCTGATCAGCTTATCAAAATACATTTGTACCCAGGGCGGTATACCTGAAATCAGAGTCATGTTCTGGTCAATGGTCTCCTCCACTATCTGATCGAGCTTTGTTTCCCAGTCTTCGATGCAGTTGGTTTCATAAGCCGGCAGCTGATTAGTGCGCAGGTAGCCCGGTACGTGGTGGTTGGCAATGCCTGATAGCCTGCCTGTATTGATGCCTGCCACTTGCTCCAACTCCGGACTGCCAGACAAGAAAATCATCTTTCCATCCAGAAACTGGGATTTACCTGTTTCGTGCACATAAGCTAGCAAGGCATCTTTGGCACCATTAATATGGTTTGGAATGGAGTCTTTGGTGATAGGGATATACTTAGTGCCTGAGGTGGTTCCGGATGTTTTTGCTAAGTATAAGGGCTTGCCCGGCCACAGCACGTCTTTTTCGCCTTGCTTCACAAGGTTGAAATAAGAAGACAGCCCTTCATAGTCCCGCACAGGCACAGCCTTCACAAAATCAGCATGAGAGGTTATACTTGCAAAACCATGATCGCGACCAAACTTTGTTTCCTGCGCTTTGCTTATGATGTGTTTAAACACCGCCTGCTGGGCTTCTACAGGATTTTCTATCCAGCGTTGATGTTTTTTATGTACGTAAGCGGCTAGTGGCTTGCTCAACAATGCTTTTACACCCATAAAATATATTTTAATGGAAGGTAAAGATAACCAGATAATGTAGCAATGCCACACCTGTAGCGAAATGCGGGCACGATGTTCTAAACACGAAACACCTTTGTGCAGTATTAGTTATTGCAAACAAGCACATACGTGAGAGCAACATAAACCTTAAAGTAAAACAACATGAAAAAACACAAAGCAGAAGCCCGCTGGAACAAAGGCCTGAAAGATGGCGAAGGAGAAGTAAAATCAGGCAATGGAGCCCTACAGGCTAAATATTCTTTTGCCTCGCGCTTCGGTGATAGTAACAGCGGCACAACCCCGGAAGAACTTATAGGCGCTGCACATGCTGGTTGCTATTCTATGTTTTTAAGCGCTCTGATGGGAAAACAGGATATTACGCCAGACTATATTGAGACAAAAGCAGTTGTTACCTTAGGTGAGCAAGACGGAGCCCCGACCATACTTAAGATTGAACTTACTACAGAGGCGAAAGCAGCAGGCCTGGACAATGAGAAGCTACAGCAGTTGGCGCAGGAGGCAAAAGCAGGTTGCCCTGTATCGAAAGCATTGAGTTCGGTGCCTGAAATCACGATACAGGCCTCACTTGTCGAATAATTTCTTATATTGCAGGTAAGGTCTGTTATCCCGACCGCTGATGTATCACCAAATATTTTAGGAATGGCAGTATCTGGTAGTAGTGCCCGATCGAGTTTGATTGTGCAGCTAAGCCCAACGCGAAATGCAAAACTTTCTTTTACAGTGCAGCTTATACTTACGCTGTTCTGGCTAAGTTGGGCTGCAATGCTTCTCTTTTCTGAAGAGAGCGCTGCCGGACAGGGCTACCTTTACTATGTATTTTTTGGGTTAGCGGTTGTCTTTCTCTTTTATGTAATACTACAGAACACCTCTGTTTTTGGGGTGCAGTCTTACATTGAGATAACGCAGCAGTACATCGTCCAAAAATTTGGTGTGTTCCGCACGAAGCACCTTATCCAGATACCAGACATTGCGTCAGTTCACATTACGCCACTTGCGCTGCGCCTTACGCTAAAGGATGAATCGCAGGTATACCTTGACCTGAAGCAGGTACGCAAAAAGCGGGATCTGGACAGGATAAAGATGAAGATGCGTGAAATGGCTGAAACACATAATTATGCAGTTTCTGATACTGTAGGAAACAGAATATAATTTTACCTAAAGCTATAAAAAGGAGCGGCGGCCATACTTCAGGTATGGCCGCCGCTCTTTTTTATAGGCTAAGCATGGCTGCTTATTAGCCTGCTTTAGATTTAAATTTCTTCTGTAACTCCTGTATACTTGCTTTGAACTTCTTGTCCGTATCGATCAAGTCAGAAACGGTTTGTACCGAGTGTATAACCGTACTGTGGTCGCGGCCGCCAAAGTGGTAACCAATTGATTTAAGCGAGTGGCTGGTGAATTCCTTGGCAAAGTACATAGCCACCTGGCGCGCTGTTACAATCTCTTTCTTGCGCGTTTTGGCTTTCAGAGAATCCAGGCTTACCTGAAAGTACTCAGCTACTGTTTTCTGGATGAAGTCGAGGTTTACCTCCGTCTCCACATCCTCTATAATATGCTTCAGAGCCTGCTTGGCAAGCTCCAGGTCAATCTCTTTGCGGTTAAGGGATGATTGTGCGATCAAAGAAATCAGCACACCTTCCAGCTCACGCACGTTTGTGTCTACGCTGTAAGCCAGATATTCTACCACATTATCCGGAATATCAATGCCATCCCCCTGCATCTTCTTCTGGATGATGGCCATACGCGTTTCGAAGTCAGGGCTCTGTAAGTCGGCTGTTAAACCCCACTTAAAGCGCGAAAGCAGGCGCTCTTCCAGGCCTTTCAGATCACGTGGTGGACAGTCAGAGGTCATCACAATTTGCTTGCCGGACTGGTGCAGGTGATTAAATATGTGGAAGAACATTTCCTGCGTCTTCTCTTTACCGCTTAAGAACTGCACATCATCAATAATGAGCACATCTACCAACAGGTAGAAATTCGCAAAATCCTGCACGTTGTTTGTCTTCAGGGACTCGATGAACTGGTTCACGAACTTCTCTGACGACACGTAAAGGACAAACTTCTCTGGGTTTACATTTTTGATATTATTGCCGATGGCCTGCACCAAGTGCGTTTTACCAAGGCCCACGCCGCCATAGATCATCAGCGGGTTAAAGGAGGTCGTACCAGGCTTATTGGCCACGGCATATCCAGCCGAGCGTGCCAGGCGGTTGCAATCTCCTTCAATGTAATTCTCAAAAGTATAAGCCTCGTTCAGCTGAGAGTTCAGGAAATTCCGGTCAATGGTTTTAGACTCGAACGGGCTTTTAATAAAGTTTTGCTCTGGCCTGTACGAGTTTACAACAGCCTGCGGAATTTTCTTTGTAGGGATATTTACGGTTTGAGGCTTATTCGACTCATTGCCTCTATCCACAATGATAGAGTACTCTAATCTGCCTTCGCTGCCAAGTTCCTGGTAAATGACCTTTTTTAGAAGCTGCACATAGTGCTCCTCCAGCCACTCATAAAAGAATTGGCTGGGCACTTGTATGGTTAGTACACTATCACGCAGGGATACTGGCTTTATCGGCTCAAACCAAGTCTTAAAACTTTGTTCGCCAATATTATCCTTTATCACCTGGAGGCAGTTACTCCATACTGTTGAACAGTCTTTGATCATCCAATTTTCCAAAACACTTCAGATTTGTTTGGTGTAACAAACGGCTACTTAACCGGCAGGGGGTTACAAATTTGCTCAATAATCCGTAAACAAAAAATTATTTTTTCACGAAGTTGTTACAGGGGTATCAATAGCTATCACAGCTGTTCTTACATCTGTTTTTTCTTTTGTTTTCTTACTGAAGCTATAGTCGAGGCGGCCCAGGAATATCCCGGACCAACCTACCTGATTCACAAGCGTTTGATGACCAGAGGTGTGTTTGTAAGCATCAGGCTCATCCAGAAAGGTATGGGTATGGCCACCGAGAATCAAATCTATGCCTTCTACCTGCTGTGCAAGTGTTACGTCATCTATTTTTCCGTCCTCATATTTGTAACCCAAATGTGAAAGGCAGATCACTAAATTACACTTCTGGTTTTGGCGTAGCTCCTGCACCATTTCACGGGCCTTGGCCACAGGGTCTAAGTATACTGTTTCACCGTAGTTGCTCTTGCTCACCAGCCCTGCCAGCTCAATACCCAGCCCAAAAACACCGATACGCACCCCTTGTTTCTCGAAGATTTTATAAGGGGCAAACCGGTTCTTCAGTATAGTTTTGCTAAAGTCGTAGTTGGCGCTCAGGAAAGGGAAAGAAGCATGAGGCAACTGCCGCTCCAGCCCCTCCAGGCCATTATCAAAATCGTGGTTGCCAAAAGTGGCGGCATCATACTTCATCTGGCTCATGAGTTTATACTCTAGTTCTCCGTTAAAGAAGTTAAAGTATGGCGTGCCCTGCCAGATGTCTCCAGAGTCCAGCAGCAGCACGTTAGGCTCCTGCTGCCGTATCTGCTCAATCAGCGTGGCGCGGCGAGCCATGCCGCCCATTCCACCGTACTGGCGGCCATCATCAGGCAGCGGGTCTATGCGCGAGTGCTGGTCGTTGGTGTGCAGGATGGTGAGAGTTATACTTTGAGCAGCTTCTGCCGAGAATGGAACTCCGAGCATACTGATACCAGCCGCCCCAAGTGCTGTTGTTTTTAAAAAGTCTCTTCTTTTCATGATGCTTATACTTAAGGGAGGATGGTAACCCGCTTTGCGGTGTCAGCTGTTATCGGCTTTTCAGCTGCTGTAAACTGGCGTATCTGCATTAAGATTGCATCTCGCAACAACAAGCCTACCATTTCGGTTTTTATGGCATCTTTCAGCATGTTCAGGTCATCACCGCCGCCTGCCAGGTAGTTAGAGGTTACTAATGTATAGGTCTGGCGAGGATCAAACGGTTTACCGGCTATTTTAATGTCTTTTGCTTTGCCGGCAACAACTGCATAGGCAGCATTACCGATGGGGGCATTTTTTCTTTCGGCGGCATAGTCAAAAAGCTGCTGCACTGTCTCTCCTTTCAACGTAAGCACCAGCAGCTCATTCTCAAAGGGCATCAGCTCAAATACATTTCCTGTGGTTATTTCTCCCTCCGGTAGCGGCACACGCAGGCCCCCGTTCGTCGCCAGCGACAGATCAATAGGCTTACCGTAAAGCGGTTGGGCTTGCGCAAGCTGCAGGTCCACTACAAAGTTGCCCAGGGACGATTCATAGTCCCCTTTGCTCAAGGCTATAGGTGCAGTGCCCACTACTTCAGACATTTTGGTTGTAACTTCCTTACGGTACGGAGCAATTTGAGCTTCCAGCTTTGGGTCTGCGAGTATGGTTTTATCTACGGGAACATCTGTAGTACCCAGTGCCGGTGAGGGCACCAAGGCGCGTTGGCATGATGCCAGGCTGAGGGATAGCAGAACTGCTGCAATTCCTCTTGAAAAGTATTTACTCATGTGTTGACTTAAAATCCGGTCCCAAAGTTATCCGACTCCCTAACATGAACCAAGTGCAGTAGGTTCTGTAGTGAAAATAGAAGAGCTTCTATCACTTCAAC
>NZ_JBHTLD010000088.1:0-18412 GCF_042678745.1 Pontibacter rugosus
CTAGCCAATAAAACAAAAATCCCCGACTCTGGGAGCCGGGGATTTTTAGGAAATTAAATATTAATGTTATTCGTGAGGATTTACATAGGCTGGATCACCACCATCATCTTCTGGTTTATAGTTGGCTCTCAACTCTGCCAAGCCTTTTTTACCGTAAGCTAATCGCGTAATAACCACATAAAGCACTGGCACAACGAATATGGCCAGGAAAGTTGCAGCCAACATACCGCCAATTACAACCCATCCGATAGTTTGGCGGGATACTGCACCAGCACCAGAAGATAGTGCCAGCGGAACCACACCAAGTATAAAGGCAAGGGAAGTCATAATAATTGGCCGCAGACGCAGCTGTACTGCTTCGATAGTTGCCTCAATCAGCTCCATGCCCCTGTCTACGCGTTCCTTGGCAAATTCCACTATCAGAATGGCGTTTTTAGCAGCCAGACCAATCAGTGTGATCATACCTATTTGCGCATACACGTTGTTATCCAGTTTAGGTAAGAATGTAAGTGCCAGAATTGCGCCAAACATACCCAGCGGTATAGCAAACAAGATGGAGAACGGTACAGACCAGCTTTCATACAACGCTGCCAGTAATAAGAGTACAAGCAAAATAGAAAGTCCGAAAATATAAATCGTACTACTACCTGCTGCTAATTCCTCGCGGCTCAGGCCGGTAAACTCATAGCCGTAGCCTGCTGGTAAAACCTGCGCGGCTACCTCTTCCAGTGCCTGCAGGGCCTGGCCACTACTGTAACCAGGTGCTGCGCTACCATTTATTTCTACAGAACGGAACAGGTTGTAGTGTGAAATCACAGAAGCTCGTTCTTCAATTTCAGTTGTAACCAGCGCACTTAAAGGAACTGACTCGCCTTGTCTGTTCATCACATAATACTGGTTCAGGCTCTGCACATCCATTCTATAGGCTGTATCTGCCTGTGCTACCACTCTGAAGTTACGTCCGTAGCGGGTAAAGTCGTTTACATACCGGCTACCCATATACGTTGACATAGTAGCGTAGATATCAGATATGTTCACCCCAAGACGTTTAGCTTTCTCACGGTCAACCTCTACGTGATAGCCCGGCGTTTTAGCTGTAAAGAAGCTGTAAGCCATGGCAATTTCCGGACGCTGGTTGGCTGCTCCAAGGAACTGCCCCATTACCTGCTCCATCTGTTTCACATCGCCGGCCACTCGCTGCTGCAGCACAAAGCTGAAACCACCAGACTGGCCCAGACCAGGAATAGCAGGAGGAGCAACCACAATTACGTTTGCCTCTTTTAACGCGGCAAATTTTTGCTGTAGCGTAGCCATAACACCAGCAAGCTGGTCAGCCTCCTCAGTTCGCTCATCCCAAGGTTTCAATTGCAGGAAGAAAGTACCGCTGTTAGATTTAAAAGAGAAGTTAATCGCATTTAAACCTGAAATAGCCGTGTAATTTTTAACTGCAGGCACTGTTGACATTATCTCACCCATCTGGTTCAGAATTGCCTCTGTCCGGCTTTTAGAGGCTCCTTCAGGAAGCTCTACCGACACGAACAAGCGTCCTTCATCTTCAGTAGGAATAAAGCCAGATGGCTTTGCCGAGAACATACCAACCGTACCAACATAGATACAAACTAACAGGATCAGCACCAAAGGCGTAGCTTTTATACTTTTGCGCACACCTACAGAATAGGATTCCGTAGTTCTTGCAAACCAGTTGTTAAACTTGTAAAAGAACTTGTTGATGCCTCTTGAGTTCTTGTTAACATTCATTGGCTTCAGCATCAGCGAGCAAAGAGCCGGTGTCAGCGTTAATGCTACAAATGCAGAGATAAGCACAGAGATGGCAATAGTAATGGCAAACTGCTGATACAAACGACCAACTATACCAGGTATAAAACCAACAGGTATAAATACTGCTGCAAGTATAAGTGCAATCGCAATAACCGGTGCCGTAATATCTTTCATGGCCTTACGGGTTGCTTCCCGTGCTGATAGACGCTCATGGTCAATGTAATGCTGTACCGCTTCCACTACCACAATGGCATCATCCACTACAATACCAATAGAGAGTACAAACCCGAAGAGTGTAAGCGTGTTGATGGTGAAGCCCAGTGGTATGAAGAAAATAAACGTACCGATAATGGAAACAGGGATCGCCAGGATTGGCACCAACGTTGCACGCCAGCTTTGCAGGAACAGGAATACAACAATGATTACCAGAATAAGCGCTTCTATCAGTGTATGCACCACCTCATTGATCGATACCTGTACAACAGATATAGTTTCAAAGGATACAATATAGTCTACATCAGCAGGGAAAGATTGTTTTAGTTCTTCCAGTGCAGCGTAAAGTCCCTCCGCAGTTTCAAGTGCGTTACTTCCAGGAGCCTGGTAAATAAGCAACATAGTTGCCGGGTTACCATTGATGGTAGACGATCTGCCATAGTCAAACTGGCCAAACTCAATTCTGGCAACATCACGTAAGTAAACAATAGAACCATCAGCAGGGTTGGTACGGACAATAATATCACCGAACTCTTCCTGTGTCTGCAGACGACCCGTTACCGTTATCGGATACTGGAAAGCCTGTGTATTGTTTTGTGGCGCACCACCTACTGTACCAGCTGCTACCTGCACGTTCTGCTCCTGAATGGCAGCCGTAACTTCGTTTGCACCTATATTATACTGGGCAAGCTTATCAGGCTGCAGCCACAGGCGCATACTAAAATCCTGACCGATAGAAGTAATATCACCAATACCCGGCACACGCATCAAGGCATCTTTTACATAGATGTTGGTGTAGTTATCCAGATACTGCACATCGTGTGTGCCCTTAGGCGAATAGATACCTATTACCATCATGATACTAGGGTTACGCTTACGAACCGTTACACCTAATCGTCTCACTTCCTCTGGCAGGCTTGGCTCAGCAATACTGGCCCTGTTCTGCACATCAAGCGTGGCGATATCAATGTCAGTACCCACCTCAAACGTTACCGTCATGTTTAGCTGTCCGGTGCTGGTGTTGGTAGATGATATGTAAGCCATACCCGGCGTACCGTTGATCTGTGTCTCCACAGGCGTTGCAATGGTTTGCTCTACGGTCTGTGCATCTGCACCGGTATAGTTAGCAGTAACCGACACAGTAGGAGGGGATATATCAGGGTACTGCGTGACCGGCAAGTTCATCATGGCCAATACCCCCACCAGCACGATCACAATGGAGATCACGATGGAGGTTACTGGCCTTTTTATAAATACGTCTGAAATCATCTTTCTTTATAATTCTTTAGGTGATTCGTTTTTTTATTGCTTGGCTCCAGCTTGTGACTGAGCTGCCTGTGGCGCACCAACCTGTACTTTTGCGCCCTGGCGTAGTCTCTGTATGCCTTCCACAACAATCTGCTGCCCTTCCTGCAGGCCTTCGCGCACTACAATGTTAGCTCCGAACCTTGTTCCCAAGTCCACGTTTTGCTGCACTACAGAGTCTCCCTGTACCACATATACATAGTACTCACCTAATTGCTCAGTTACAGCTTTGAAAGGAATAACTTTCTGGTTTCCGATGTCCTGGTTCAATATGCGCAGGCTCACCGTCATGCCCGGTACAAGAGAGCGCTCTGGGTTAGGGAACTGTACGCGCACCGTAGTGGTACCTGATTGGCGGCCGATGGCTCTGTCGACTGTAATCAGTTTACCGTTGTGCGGGTAAACCTGACCATTGTTTAACAATAGCGTAAACAGAGAATCTGGTTGGCCTTTAGCATTACTGAGGAAGTTGGTAAAACGAGAAATCTCCTGCTCGTTTATAGCAAAATCAACAGCAATCGGGTCCATGGAAGATATCGTATTTAACAATGGCTGGCCAGGAGACACCTGCGCACCAACCCGTACCTGAGAAATACCAATAACTCCATCAAAAGGGGCATTGATAATAGAATAACCTAAATCTGTAGAGGCACTATTCACCTGCGCCTGTGCAGCCGCCACCTGAGCCTGCGCTGTCTGCACATCTGTTCTGGCATAATCAACTTGCTGTCTGGCAATAGCGTCGCGCTCAGCAAGCGTTTCGTAGCGCTCCAGGTCCTTCTGCACTCGTGCCAGATTTGCTTTTGTGCTCTGCAGGTTAGCCTGTGCCTGCTGGTAAGAAGCCTGATATTTGCTTCTGTCTATTTCATAAAGCTTCTGCCCCTTAGTTACGCGCTGCCCATCCTGCACATAAATGTTGGTGATATAGCCAGACACCTGCGGGCGCAGTTCAACTTCGTTCAAAGGCACTACAGTACTTGGGTAAGTATCTGTACCTGTCACGCTTTCTTCGCTCACCTTAACTGTATTCACTGGAACCGCCATAGCGGCTGGATTCATCTGCTGCTGACCAGCTTCTTCACCGCCGCAGGCAGTAAGTAAAACCGGGCTGATGATGGCTGCAAGTAGCCATGATGTATGTCGCTTCATACTTTTATCTTGTTTTGTATTAGTTGATATCTATATTTCCGATTGCTCTTTGGTAATCTAACTTACTAGCCATCAGATTAAACAGTGCATTATAATAATTGATTTGAGTGGTTCTCAACTCTGTTTCAGCCACAATCAAGTTGATGTAAGGTACAATCCCCTCATCATACTGAAGCTTGATGACATCATACACTTCCTGCGCCAGCTCTACGTTATTTCGCAGTGTGGTCCACTCGTAATAATCAGCTTTATAAGAAGCCAACGCCTCCTGGTACTCAGTATTGATAGCACGACGCGCTTCTTCCACCTCTACATCAAGCCGCTCCTGGCGTAGCTTTGCAATTTTCAGGTTCTGAATTCTTTTAGTACCCTGAAAAATAGGTAATGAAATCTGTAGTCCTGCACCAGAGGTAGGGTAGGCCTGGTTGTATAGATCAGCAAATTCGTTGTTAAAATACAGCCAGTTATAGTTTACATAAGCCGATACAGTTGGTAGCATACTCCACTTGTAATAGCTTTCGTTAAGCTTTAGAAGTTCGCGCTGCGTCTGTAGCTGCTGTAGCTCAATTCTGTTAGCGAAGTTCAGGATCTCTGTAGTATCTACCAGTACCAGCTGCTGCATAATGTTGTAGTCGTACTGCAGGTCTATTTCCTGCTCTACCGGAAAGCCCATAAGCTGCTTTAAATAAGCAGACTTAGCCTTTATGGCTTCCTGCGCGCGTTTAATATCACTACGGATATTGCCAAGGGTAATGGCCGCTCGTTGATAGTCAGTCTTATCTACCAAACCTACTTCATACCTGCTTTGTGCATCGCTATACTGCTTCTGCTGCCTTGCCAGGTTTTCGTTCAGGATCGTAAGCTGCTCTTTTGAAAGAAGGATATCATAATAGGCCTTACTTACCTCAACTACCGTATTAATTTTGGTATTGGTGATGTTCTGCTGAAGCTGCTCTTTTGTGAAACGAGAAGCTTTAGAAGCCAAAAGCAAATCGCTGCTATAAAGCGTTTGAGTTGCCTCCAGCAGCACATTAGAAGTATACTTTCTGCCTAAGGTTATCACTTGGTCACCAAAAGGCTGTTGCTGTAGTTTCAGGTTTTTAGTTCCGCCGTAATTGGCAGAGATCTGTGGAAACCAGCCAGCAAGGTTCACGTTAATTTCTCGCCTGCCTATTGCTTCATCCAGAAGGGCCTGCTCTACCTGTGCCCGGTTCTGAAGCGCGTAATCAACGCACTGCTCCAGGGTAAGTTGCTCAGGTGCAGCACCTGTATTGCCCTGTGCCCATACTAATGAAGGGCAAAGTAAGCAAGCCAGGAGAAGCAACCTTAGTCTTTTTAACATTTTCATAATCGGTTTATTTGCTCTTAATAGTTACCGGCACACCAGCCGGGTGAAATGATGGATTGATTTAGATGAAGTTTTACATAAAGCAGTGACTATAGTGTTTAAACATTGATAAAAATCAAAAAGTAAGTAAAAGCTGGATTAGTATACATTGCACGGATTACCTTGCAGCCATCCCATCCCATATAATCTCTCTGATTTGCTGTAATTCCTCATCGTTGATTTTAACATGCTGCAGCCTCATTATTTTTGCCGTTGTGATAACATTGCCTAAAACAAGTACGCTAAGAACTTCAGGGTTTACAGACCTGAGATAACCTTTACTAACACCCTCAGCTAAAAAATTAAAGAGATATGTCCTTATCTGGTCTTGGCAGCCATGGCCTATAATAGCATTGTAAGGGGAATTCACAAACTGCTCAAAGAACACCAACACATTCGGGTTGTTTCGATAAAACTCATACAGATTTACCCATAGGTTAAAGAACTTATCTTTATAAGACATCTCTGCTAACCCGCCCTGATGCAGTGCAAGAGTCGCTTTCTGCATGATGTATGAAAAAACCTCGCAAATCAGCTCATCTTTACTTTCAAAATAATGATATATGGTACCTGCTGCAACACCTGCTTTTTTCGCCACTAAACTCATAGGCGTGCCATGGAAGCCATGCTCTTTGATTAGCTCCAGCGTGGTTTCTAAAATGGCTTTCTTCTTTTCTGCTATCTGCTCCATCCTGTCTGATCACATTAAATGAATGTTCATTCGGTCGGCAAAGCTACAACGAAAAATCGGTTTACCAATATATTCTCTATATGATTGCTAAAGATTAGATACTGCTTTATCGTTAGGTGTAAAGCGATAAAATTGTAAAATGTTTTGTAAAAAGGGTGAAGCAGCTGGCGTAGCAGGTATAAAGACTTGAGAGAATGGCAGATTACCTGAATAGCAGACGCAGCAGGATTAAAACTTTTCCTACTCATGCAGCACTAGCACAGCTAAAAGGCAATAACTTAAGTTCCTAATATGCCAACTTCATATTAAGTCATACCCTAAAAAAGGGTGGTGTAAAACTTGACAAGGTTTAAGAGGTGTATTTACAAGATAACCGATACTATACAAGGGGTGCTTATAAAGCAGAAAAAAACGATTACAACCCAATATAAGAAAACCCCACTGCTGAATTTAGGAAGCACGACTTATATCAGAACTGTAAAGCATTAGTAGAGGGATGGCTGTACTACAACGAAGTTTCAAAGCAAGAGAGCACAGAATTTAAGTCTGTGCTCTCTTGGTTAGTTATGTATAGTAATTACTGTTCCTGCTATCACGTTAGCCAGCGTTTGCTTTTAAGACGCGTAGAAAATTACCTCCCAGTATTTTTTTTATATCTGCTTCGGTATATCCGCGTGCCACCAGTTCTTTAGTGATAACTGGAAAATCCTGGACACCATCTAACTGCTGTGGAGCAGATGTAATACCATCGAAATCAGAACCAAGTCCTACATAATCAACACCAACCAGTTTTACAATGTGGTCGATGTGGTCGATTAGAAGTGAAAGAGGAGGACGTATATTTTTAACCTCTGCCGGATATGCTTCTACTTGGTAATCCATCACTTTTTCACTGTCCCACCCCATTGCGGTAAGAGAATCACTTTCCTGCTTGTGAGCATCCTGAAAGTCTTTAATCCGCTTTCTGAAATTTGGATCAAGAAAGTCTGAAAAGAAGTTGAGGTGAATAACCCCGCCGTTCTTAGCCACTGCTTTTATCTGTTCGTCTGTCAGGTTACGAAAGTTGGGGTTAATGGCGTGCACACAGCTATGCGACACCAGCACCGGCTTTTTAGTTACCGTTATAGCGTCCCAGAAGGTTTTTTCCCCTACATGGCTCAGGTCAACCAACATGCCTAGCTTATTCATCCGGCGCACAATTTGCTTCCCCTGTTCATTCAGGCCTTTATCTGCTTCTTTCAGTTTACCTGAACCTTCATCCATGGACGAGGTAGCCCAGGGGGTGGAGTTGTTCCAGGTAAGAGTGAGGTAGCGGGCTCCGCGCTTGTGCAGCTGCTCCAGTTTCTTCAGGTCATTCTCGATCATGTGGCCACCTTCTACACCGATAAGGGCAGCCATTTTACCTTGTTGTGCAGCTTTTCTGATGTCTTTGGTATTGTACGCCATCATTAGCTGGTCAGGGTGCCGCTTCACAATTGCTTCCAGCGAGTCAATCTGTTGGATAGCATAATCAAACGTCCCTGTTTCATCGCTCCACACAGAGAAGATCTGCGCATCTACGCCACCTTCTTTAAAGCGGGCCAGATCAGAGTGGGTACGGCCACGGAGATCTTTGCTAATGTCCAGGCCCTTCATCACTGAAATCAGGATATCGTTGTGTGTATCTACTACAATGGCTTCATCATGTATTTTCTTGTAATCCTGTGCCTGTAAGGTGTGGCTGGCAAAATTTAGTCCAAGGGTGACAGTGAGGCCCAGCAGGAAATGTTTCTTTTTCATAGGAGAGGTTTACGTGGTGCTATCTATAAGGTAAAGCACTTAGAGGATGCAACAATAAAGCAAACTTTAACTCTTAAATATAATATTTTTAAATGAAGAATCAGAACGAATGTGTTGTAGAGGTATATGAAGAAACTTTACAGATCGGGCAGCTACAGGAACGTATGAATAGGAGTGAAGGAAACCGTTAGCCTTACCAAACAAAAAACGCCACAACCAGCTACATTGAAAAAGTAAAACAAAAAATCCCCACCCGGTACTCCGGGTGGGGATTTTTATACTTGCAGTTTTGATTAATTACCTGCCTCAGCTTTGTCCTTGTTCTTACGCTTCTTCTTTTTGTCTTTCTTTGAAGTCTCGCCTGAAGCTTTATGACGGGCATCTACCTGCGGTAAACCAGAGGTGTCATCCGTTACCAGCGTCATCTCATTAACCAGATGACCAGCACCGGCGAATTTATCTACGATAAACAGCATGTAGCGCGCATCTACTGAGATATTGCGCACCTGATCAGGGTTGTAGACGATATCACTCATGGTACCTTCCCAGTTACGGTCAAAGTTGGTACCGATCAACTGTCCATTGGCATTGATAACAGGAGAGCCTGAATTACCGCCTGTAGTATGGTTAGAAGCGATGAAAGCTACCGGCATCTCGCCGTTTACACCGTAGCGGCCGTAGTCTTTTTTCTCATACAACTCGCGCAGTTTTGCAGGAATGGCATAATCTTCAGCCGCACCAGAGGCCGCTTTTTCCATGATACCTTCCAGTGTAGTATAGTATTTATACTTCACGCCATCTACCGGCTCATACGGCTCCACTACGCCATAGGCAATACGCAAGGTAGAGTTTGCATCCGGATAAAAGCTCTTGTCTTGCTGCATCTCGCGCAAACCTGTCATATAAGTGCGGTACAGCAGGTTGAGGTTATCATTAACCGATGTGTAAGTTGGCAATACATTTACACGATAGTAATCTGCCACGCTGCTAGCCAGCACAAAGGCCGGATCGGTTTTGATTACATCTTTCCCAGCTTTTGCGTCTGCCAATAGCTTTTTAACGCCTGCTTCTGAGGCAAAGGCAGATTTACTGAATACATCATCCGCATACTTGCTGAAGTCGCCTTTATACTTCTCGCGCACCATCATAAACGCCTGTGGGTGCAGTTTTTGGTCTACGTTATTGTAGTACAAGCTAAGAAGGGCAGCAAACACCTTTTTGTCAGACGGCGCATTATAATCTTTGAAAAAATCAGCTGAATATTTCTCCAGTCGCTCCACCATCGCGTCGATGTCTTTTTGCGGTGCCTTTTGCACTACCATCTCTTGCAATTTGGTAAAGTTGTTGGCCAGTTTAATTATTTCTACTCCGTAAGCAGCTTCATTTATGTAATCACGTGAAATGGTGATACCGTCTAAGGCGTTGTAGTTCTTCTCAAAATCTGCCATTAGGTTGCCATACTTGCCTTTACGGGCAGGGTCAGCCGCTACCCAGGTGGCAAACTGCTTTTCTAGCTGCTGCTTTTCTTCGATGGCATTTGCTTTACGAATGCCACGGTTTTCCCCGATCCACTTTTTCCAGTAGTTGGCAATGCTTGCATACTTGGCTGCATACTTTATACGAACTGCGTCAGAAGCTTTCATGTCCTTATCCAGGATGTTCAGCTTGGTCTCTCGGATGTTTATTTTAGCCGGATTAGATACTTCGTAAATCTCTTTCACCGCCTGAGAAGTCAGGTACTCGTTAGTACGCCCCGGAAAACCAAACACCAACGTAAAGTCATTCTCCTGCACACCACTAAGTGATATAGGCAGGTGGTGCTTTGGCTTGTAAGGCTTGTTCTGAGGCGAGTATTCAGCCGGCTCGTTGTTTGGCCCTGCATACACCCGGAAAATCGAGAAGTCGCCGGTATGGCGTGGCCACATCCAGTTATCGGTGTCTCCACCAAACTTTCCAATAGAGGACGGCGGTGCGCCTACCAAACGTACATCTTTGAAAGTTTCGGTGATGTACATGTAATACTCGTTGCCATAGAAGTACGGTTTGATAACAGCATCATAGTGAGTACCTGCCGTAGCTTCTTTTCCTACCTTCGCCATATTACGCTGAATAACAGCCTCACGCGCAGCTTCGGTTTTAGCGCCTTCCGTGCCAGCCATAATCTGCTTGGTCACATCCTCCATCCGCACGATAAAGGTGGCAGTCAGGCCAGGGTTCGGAAGCTCCTGCTCACGGTTCATGGCCCAGAAGCCATCTGTCAGGTAATCATTCTCTACGGTGCTATGCTGTTGTACCTGCCCATAGCCGCAATGGTGGTTAGTAAGCAACAGGCCCTCTGGCGAAATCATCTCGCCTGTACAGAAGCCACCAAAAGAAACAATGGCATCTTTCAGGCTAGACTGGTTTACACTGTAAATGTCTTCGGCTGAAAGCTTCATGCCTTTCTTCTGCATTTCTGCTTCGTTTAACTGCTTTAGTAGCAATGGCAGCCACATGCCTTCGTCAGGACGGGCTGTTGTAATGCCAATGCTCAGGAATGCAGCCGCAAAAAAGGATAATATGCGTTTGCTGATCATGAATTAGTTTTTTTGATAAAATTTTTAGCGCTTGAAGTTAGCTAATTAATCCAGCAGGAACAATTTCAGTACCAAGACTGCTTTGGCAATCAAGTAAACTGTAGCTGCTGTTCAGGCTTTCTAAAAAATTGAGGGATAGTAGCCTTACCTGTAATAGCTGGTTTACAGATTTTTTAAAAGCTATCTCTGGTATACTTATCAGAGCTTGTTTGAATTTCATTTTTGCAAGCGAAAGCTGAATGGAAAGGGTTCTGGCAAAGCGGTTATAGAGCTTTATAGCAGCGCTATGTGCGGAGAAAAGGGTGAATCCAGGTTCCTTTACAGGCTTTTGCAGCGCAAAGTATAAATTTTAAACATCCTCTCATTAAGATATAGACAAACAAACTGTATAGCTGGTTATAAGTGCATAAAAAAAGCACCCTATTTTTAGGATGCTTCTCTATACTTACTTTTTAAACAGCTCTAGCTGCTGCTACAATTTATCAGTTAAAAGCGGCCAATGTGATCAAAGCTGGTGTGCGCTTCCCATTCTTTAAACTTGGTTAGCTCTTTCATGAAGGCATCAATAAACCAAGCCATAAGACTAATATCATCAAGCAGGCCAAGCGCAGGTATAAAGTCAGGAATTAAATCAAGGGGAGACACCAGGTAAAGCAATACCGCAATGCCCAGTCCTATAGACTTTTTAGAAACGTCTCTGTAATCGCCGCTGATATAAGCTCTAACCAAACGTATAAACGTCTGCATAAATCCCTTTACCTGTTCAAAGCCGCTTTCCTTGTTATCTACATCTACTAGTTTACCATAGGCTGTAGTGAGTAACAGGCCGAGCTTGAATGGTTTGCCTAATAGCCCTCCGGCTTTACCAGTAAATTTATTGAAGATTGGGTTTTGAGAAATTGTAGCACCTTTCTTTATCCAGTCGTTCAGCATATATTTTTTCTTTGATGTTCAGTTATACTTCTGTACGTGTATCTGAGCGTTAAGGCTGCCTCAGCTACAAAGCTCATGATTACTGCAGCAAATATATGAAAATAAATATGCCTGTACCTCTTGGTTACTTCACTAATCATTCATAAAATTGATATGATTTTACCTGTAAATAATACAAGCTGTTTTTCAACTAATTTACGCTACATGAGGCTGCTTAAAATTGTTTTATTAGCGCTTGTTGCTTTATCGGCTGCTGGGTATGGCGCCACCTTCTTTTTACCGACAGCTTTTGAGGTAGAAAGAAGTATATACCTGCAACACAGTCCTGAGGAAGTATACCGATACTTAAATAACCCGACGGAGTGGCCCAACTGGAGCGCTGTAAATAAACAGACCGACCCAACAGTAATTCACCTTTACGGAGGATCTTTTGAAGGGAAAGGGGCACGGCTGCAGTGGAGTGGTGATAAATTAGGAAACGGACAGGTGGTGCTTACAGAAAGTATAAATCCTAGTAGTATTACGTATCTGCAATCGCTGCAGGATGTTGCTGATAGTGTACAAGGTTTTTTTACAATTGCTCCGGAACGGGGGGGCACACAGCTTGTCTGGAAGCAGAAAACTGTGGTAGCAGCTACACCATTAGCAAAGCTGCAGGGCGTACTGCTTAAGTATAAAATGGAGCAGGAGCAAGACATGGGCTTGCTTGGCCTCAAAACATTGCTTGAGAACCAACCTAAAAAGAGAGCATCTAAAGTATAAAGATATGCCTACAACCATTAACAGACCTGGTGCTGAAGAATATCCTTCAACTTATCAAGGCTACTTAGATTATCTGCCTGAGGGGGAGGTTCTTTACCTACTCGAAAAGCAGTCGGCTGATTTGCGCCACATGTTCAAAAACATTTCTGAAGAACGAGCCGAAGAAGCCTACGCGGTAGGCAAGTGGACTATGAAAGAACTTCTACAGCACCTGATCGATGCAGAGCGTATCTTCGGATACCGTGCGCTATGCTTTAGCCGTGCCGAACAAGCTGACTTACCTGGTTGGGATGAAAACCGCTATGTCTATAATTCACTGGCTAACATACGCCCCCTGGTGCAGCTACTGGATGAGTATGAGCTAGCACGGCGAAGCAACCTGGCCATGTTCAGGAGCTTTACAGCAGAAATGCTTAGCAGCTATGGTGTGGCAAACGGGAACAGCATGACGGTGAGAGGACTCATACATGTATTGGCCGCCCATGAACTTCATCACATAAAAATATTAGAAGAACGCTACCTGAAGCGGAAATAAAATTAGCAGTTATTTTGAATTTAAATTTGAGGGCCGCAGCATACGTATGCTCCGGCCCTCAAATTTATACATAAGGCCATACTTTGTTTAACCTGTTGATGATCAAGTATAGCTTTGTTGTTCTATAGGAATTGATTTATTTTCCTTCCTGGTTTTGACTTTCTGCTTGTTAACTTCTGTCCTACAAAAGCTCGTTTGCAAGATTTGCCAGTTCAGACCGTTCCCCTTTTTGTAAGGTGATATGTGCATAGAGCGGGTGGTTCTTTGCTCTATCAATCAAATAGGAGAGGCCATTACTTTGAGAGTCGAGGTATGGTGTATCTATCTGATAAATATCACCTGTAAAAATAATTTTTGTATTCTCTCCTGCACGTGAGATGATTGTTTTTACTTCATGCGGCGTAAGGTTCTGAGCCTCATCCACTATAAAGATAATGTTAGATAAACTACGGCCCCGGATATAAGCTAAAGGCGTAATCACTAGCTTTTCCAGCTCTACCATATCGCGGAGCTTTTGATATTCTTTACTTGTCTCGGCAAACTGGTTCTGAATATACTTCAGGTTGTCCCAGAGCGGCTCCATGTAAGGGTTCAGTTTAGATTTGATATCTCCGGGCAAGTAGCCGATGTCTTTGTTGCTTAGCGGCACTACCGGCCGGGCCAGGTATACTTGCTTGTACTCACGGCGCTGCTCTACTGCACTTGCCAGTGCTAAAAGAGTTTTACCAGTACCAGCCACACCCTGTATACTTACTAGCTTTATTTGCGGATTGAGCAGGGCATGCAGGGCAAAGGCTTGCTCAGCGTTACGTGGTTTAACTCCATACGCCGTATGTTTATCTACACGTTCTATCTGCTTTTCAGCTGAATTATAATATGCAAGTATAGAGCTCTTAAAGCTTTTAAGTATAAAAAAGTGATTATCAGCTGGCACCGACGTCAACACTTTATCCGGCTCGCATGTGCCATGTTCATACAGCTCATTTATGACGTTGGCAGGCACATCTTCAATGGTGTCATTAC
Organism: Pontibacter rugosus; assembly: GCF_042678745.1. Lineage (NCBI taxonomy): Bacteria > Pseudomonadati > Bacteroidota > Cytophagia > Cytophagales > Hymenobacteraceae > Pontibacter > Pontibacter rugosus. Next base: position 14,133 of record NZ_JBHTLD010000088.1, read on the forward strand.
CTGTATAAAGACCGGCTACATCCTGTATCTTGCCTGTCTCATAATCCTCTGATGTGATATTTAAGGCGCGGGCCTTCAGCCGCAGGTTAATGTCTTTGGTTACCAGCACAACTTTATTGTCTGGCATCTGCTCCTGTAGCTGCAGTGCGGAGTTCAGAATACGATGATCGTTTTTGTCTCCAAAGATGTGTGTTGCATCAGCCCCTTCGGTTTCATAGTTCATCAGCACTTTAAAGTTGCCTTTGTTCTTACCGTTCAAGGGTAGCCATTCTTGCAACTTATGCTCTGCTGACAGCTTATCAATAAACCGTATAAACTCGCGTGCCTCAAAGTTTTTGATGTCGTTGCCTTTCTTAAAGTTATCTAGTTCCTCTAGTACAGTGATAGGAATAGCTACATCATGCTCCTGGAAATTCTGCACGGCGCTATGGTCGTAAAGAATCACCGATGTGTCAAGTACAAAGACTTTCTTTTGGTTGACTTCTGAAGATTTTCCTTTGCCGTTAGAAGGTTTGACAGCTTTAGTGGTGGCTGATCTACTGCTCTTGCTACGGGTGGATGTAGCCACAGTAGCAGTCTCTTTGGTTGCATTCGCCATAGATGGATGGATTAGGGTGAAACCATGGTAAGCATGTGCAGCTGAAAGAAAAAAGGGTGCAGCGGCAAACGCTGTTTTTCTTATACTTACGTCATAATCTAAGGCATGGGTGTAGTGTAAAGCAGCTGAGAAAGAAGAACTGTGACACCTGTGTTAAATTAATATTAACTGCCATCCTTATCGTGCTGATTAAGAATATATTAAGCTATGAAATAGACAGAAAATAAAAATTCATATTGTCTGATATATTTCAGGCTTCACTTTCTTCTGCTTTTATTTCTGAACCTAAACGAGGGTGGTTCAGAAATAAGAGTTAGGCTAAGGTATAATAGTCTTCTTTTTCTTTATCGTGCAGCAGAAGGTAACCGTGAATCACGAGTTTTACCAATGTTCTGTAGGCTCGGCGCTCTGATAAATTCGAAAGCTTCATGTACTGTTTTAACGTGATCCGTGGGTGTAGCTGTAAGTAGTCCAGCACAGCTGTTTCGTGCCGTTCGAGGGGCAGGGGTTCAAACTGCGATGGGGCCTGTTCCATGGTTTTGTTCACCATTTTACTCGTTTGCACGCTGGTGTCCTTCACCCGTACAAAACCTCGCCAGTCGTCTTCTTTCACCTTTGCAAAGTGAGGCTTTTGGCTACTCTCCGGCACTGTCACTTTAAGCACTATCCTGTCTTCCTGCTCTATTTCCTCATAAAGCACCAGCACAGGCGGGACGCAGTAAAAACCGGCAGCCAGATCCAGCGAATGCTTTTCTTCTTCGGGGTCAATGCCACTGATGTACCCGTTGTCTTTCACGCCGACAAGTATGGTGCCGCCGCGCGTATTGGCAAACGACACAAGCGTTCGGGCTATTTTTTCAGGTTTTGTCACCCGTTGTTTAAAATCTACTGTATCATTCTCTCCCTCAAAAATCAAACGCTGTAGTTCATCCATAATGATATAGCATGTAGGTGTGCTGAGGCTGGAGCTGACTAGCTACTGCTAGCACCTGCCTCTATACAGGTACAATATACTTAAATGATCAGCTTGTACCAGAGTAGTAAAAACAAAAAGCGAGCTGTTGAGGCTCGCTTTTATATAAAAGAGATATTGATTCAGATTAGAATGGCAAATCATTATCAGCATCGCTGCTGTAGAAGGAAGGGGCATCTTGTTGTGCTGCCGCCGGTGCTCCAGCCTGTCCAGCCGCTGCGGGCTCCATTCTCCAGGCTTGTAGGTTTGTAAAGTATAAAGTTTGTCCGTTCTTATTGAAAGGCTTGCCAGTAAGGTTGAAGGTAACTTTCACCTCGTCGCCATTCTTGTAAGAGTCTAACAGGCTGCACTTGTCCTGCGTTAGCTGGAACTTTACATACTGTGTGTAAGAGCCATCCGGAATCTCCAGCACAAACTCGCGCTTTTTGAATTTGTCACTAACTTGTTGCTCTTCAAAGATCTCGTACAGCTTCCCTTGGATATCAAAAGACATAATAAATGAATTTAGAATAGATATATTTACTAAGAACAAAGATAACGCTTTTTCCCCGGATTTGGGTCCAGTTAAACAGCTTTGTACTTTCAAATTAGAAGAAAAAACGATCCCTTAAAACAGCGAATCTCTTGTGAGCGTACAGGGGGAGCAACCCTAATGTCATAAACACCCTATGGAAAACATTGCTATAGCCCTACACGGAGGAGCCGGAACCATTCAACAGGAATCCTTGACACCAGCACAGGATAAAGCCTACCGAAATGCTTTGAGAACTGCCATAGACAGAGGCCATTCTATACTGGCAGAAGGAGGTTCTGCACTGGATGCCGTGGAGCTGGCTGTGACAATACTAGAAGATTCTCCGCTTTTTAACGCGGGCAGAGGCGCTGTTTTCACTAAAGAAGGGAAGCACGAAATGGACGCCGCCATCATGTGCGGCCGTACACTGGAAGCAGGTGCAGTCGCGGGTGTCAGAAACGTAAAGAATCCAATTATCCTTTCCCGGTCCATTTTAACTAATTCAGACCATGTAATGCTCAGCGGCTATGGAGCGGAGGAATTTGCGCTAAACCACGGAATTGCGCTTGCGCCAGAATCGTATTTTTTTGATAAGCTGCGGTATGAGCAATGGAGCGAGGTGAGGGATTCAAACATTTACCAGCTGGATCACACTGTGCACCATGATGAAAAGTTTGGCACTGTGGGTGCCGTTGCCTTAGATGCCGCAGGAAACGTGGCTGCTGCCACCTCTACGGGCGGCATGACCAACAAACGCTATAACCGCATTGGTGATTCTCCTATCATAGGATCTGGAACCTATGCCAATAACAACACCTGCGCCGTTTCATGCACGGGCCATGGCGAGTATTTTATGCGTGCCGTAGTTGCTTACGATATCTCTTGCCTGATAGAGTACAAGGGGCTTACGCTACAGCAGGCTTGTGATGAAGTTGTCATGAAGAAACTGGTGAAATTTGGTGGAGAGGGCGGTCTGGTTGCTCTTGCCCCAAACGGCGATATTGCTATGCCTTTCAATTCGGAAGGCATGTACCGGGCTATGAAAAAAGGCAGCCAGACAACTTACGTGGCTATTTACAAAGAAGATTAAAAACCTATCCAGTTAATAAAGGAATAGGAGGAGCAACTCCTAAAGCTTATTCAGCAGGAAGTAAGGTAGCATGGCGGTATGCTTCCTCGCTTCGATAAAATGTTCTGGTGTTGATATCGTAGATGTTTCCTTTTGCCAGCACATGCATAATCATATTATCTATAGCTACCGGCCTTCCTTTTTCTATTTCCTTTATGTTTGTATACTTCACATCATAGCCGTCTGCAATCACCACCAGGTTTGACCCTATGGTTTCCACTTTATGTCCTTCCGTTATTAGCACGCCAGTATCCTCACCCAAGCCGATGCCAATGGTATTGGGGTAAGTAACAACGGCCTCCATCAAACGTCCGAAGCGGCCTCTCTTAACGAAGTGTGTGTCGATAACAACACCGTCTAGCAGATTTAAGCCTGTACCCATTTTCACAGCCCCTCGCAGCAGCGACTCCGGTGCACTTCCTCCTTTTATCATAGCTTTACTCATGGCCATTGCCCCCGCACTTGTGCCAGCTATTACAAAGGGCTCATCCATGTAGCGTTGTTTTATGATTTCCAACAGCTGTGTATTCTGAAACATCCTGATTATCCGCGACTGGTCTCCTCCGCTAAACATGACGCCGTCACACACATTTATTCTTTGTATGTATTCTGAAAGTAGCGCATCTTCTTCTGTCTTAATGTGCATCAGTCTGACATCCTCCACTCCAAGTATGCTGAAGGCACTTATATACCGTTCTCCAACTTCTTCCGGAATCATGGAGGCAGTAGTAATTACTTCTATGTGCGGTTTTTTAGCGGGAACCTCTTTCAGGAAACGCTTCAGAATTCCTAACTCAAAAAAATCGAGGTAATATTTCTTCTTGGTTCTGGGGTTGGGGTAGGTTCCTTTATCCTCGTTACCTCCAACTGCTATAAGTTTTCCTTTTGGTATATCCACGGGTGTCAGCAGAGAATTTTTAAAAGTGATACAACATCAGCGCTTATAAATCATGTAGAATCACTAAGCACCAAGTATGATTACCCATTTTCAAATAATTCGTTTCATAATCAACCTGTAGCTTTAAAAGAGAGATAGTAAACAGGGATGATATTACATGCTTTATAT
>NZ_JBHTLD010000089.1:0-18281 GCF_042678745.1 Pontibacter rugosus
TAATGAAACGCTTTGCAGGGGTCTTCTTTAACCAAAATCCTTTCAGGAAGACAACAAAAAACAGGTTATACTAATTTTGTCTCCATACTTGATATAAGCCAATCCTAATTTTATTGAAATTTAATTTGCTGTTTGAACAATGATTTAACAAACGGCAGTTGCCCCCTTTACCTCAGTTTACCTATCATAAACAACAACACATATGTCATTAATACAGAGCTGGAGATGGTACGGACCAAATGATCCGGTTTCGCTGCAAGATGTGAAACAAGCTGGTGCTACAGGTATTGTAAGTGCTTTGCACCATGTTCCTCATGGCGCTGTTTGGCCGCTGCATGAGATACAGGAAAGAAAAGATATCATAGAGGCTGCCGGCCTGAAGTGGGTGGTGGTCGAAAGCGTTCCGGTACACGAAGCCATCAAAACACGAAGTGCAGACTGTGAAGTATACTTAGAAAACTACCGCCAGACACTGCGAAACCTGGCCGCCTGTGGCATTGATACAGTATGCTACAATTTTATGCCAGTGCTCGACTGGACACGCACTAACCTGGCGCTGGAGTTATGGAATGGAGCTAAAGCTTTATACTTTAACTGGGTCGATCTGGCTGTCTTTGATATGTTTATACTTCAGAGAAAAGGTGCAGAAAACGACTATGAGGAGACTATCGTTAGCCAAGCCAGAGAAAGGTATAAAAACTTTTCAGAGGATGAGTTGCAGGCACTAAGCGACATTATTCTGATAGGCGTTCCAACTGAGGGAAATGTTACGATCGAACAACTGCTGCAAAGTATTGAGATCTACAAAGGCATCGGTTATGACGGGCTTAGAGAGAACCTGACTTATTTCCTGGAGTCTATTATGGACGTGTGCGAAGAAACGGGCATTAATATGACCATTCATCCGGACGACCCTCCTTATGCTATACTTGGTTTGCCTCGTATCGCCACTTCTAAAGAAGACCTGCTTTACATAATCAACTCAGTAGATCGCCCTGCCAACGGTATCTGTTTCTGCACCGGCTCCCTGGGTGCGGGTGGTCACAACAACCCTGTTGAGATATTAAAGGCAGTTGGCCACCGGGTATACTTTGCGCACCTGCGTAACGTGCTGAAAGATGAGAATGGCAACTTCTACGAGTCTGATCACCTGGCAGGTGATGTAGATATGTACGGTGTGATGAAAGAACTTATTGCCATCAACCAGAAACGAGAGCAGCCGATTCCTTTCCGACCAGACCACGGACACCAGATGCTGGATGATCTTCATAAAGTAACAAACCCCGGCTACTCTGCCATCGGCAGATTGCGAGGTTTAGCTGAGTTACGCGGTTTAGAAATGGGGATTGAGAAATCAATCTAAAGAACAAATTACATGGACAAGAATTTACAGCAGCAGGCAGCGGTAAGCAAGCAACTGTATCCACAGCAGATAAACAGCTTTTTGAGCGATGATTTTCTGCTGCAAACGGATACGGCACGCCAACTGTACCACGATTATGCCAAAGGCTTACCTATCATAGATTACCACTGCCATCTGTCGCCGGAGGTTATCGCCAAGAACGAGAACTTCCAGAACATGACACAAATCTGGCTGGCTGGCGATCATTACAAGTGGCGTGCACTGCGCACCTTGGGTATTGAAGAGAAATATATAACAGGAAATGCCTCAGACGAAGAGAAGTTTGTGAAATGGGCAGAGGCTGTACCTTATACCATGCGTAACCCACTCTACCACTGGGCGCACATGGAGCTAAAGAACCCGTTTGGTATAACCGATCTGCTAACAGGCGATAATGCCCTGGATGTGTATGAGCACGGCAATAAGCTGTTGCAGCAGCCAAACTTTACACCACAAGGTTTGCTCAAGCAGTTTAATGTGGAGATGGTAGGCACTACGGATGATCCTATCGATAACCTGGCATATCATCAGCAGATTGCCAGCTCTGGTTTAGGCGTAAAAGTACTCCCGTCTTTCCGCCCGGATAAGGCTTTAAACCTGAGCGGAGGCAGTGGCTTCAGAACATATATCCAGCAGCTATCTGAAGTTAGCGGAGTTGAAATTACAAGTATAGATACCTTACTGGAAGCGCTGCAGCAGCGTGTGGATTTCTTCCATAGCAACGGGTGCCGCATTTCCGACCACGGCTTGTCTTGCTTGCCACCAGCAGGTAATACATCAGCAAATTTAGAGCAGATATTTGCAGCAGTGCTGGCAGGCAACGATCAGGATGCGGAGAAGTATGGAAATGAGTTTAGCTACCATGTGTTACAGGAGCTCTGCAAGATGTACTACCAAAAGGGGTGGGTGCAGCAGTTTCACGTAGGTGCTTTGCGCAATACCAATACGCGCATGCTACAGGTAAATGGCCCTGATACAGGTTATGATTCCATAGGCGATTTTCCGCAGGCTGCTACTATGGCTGCTTTTTTCAATGATTTGGAAGATGCTGGTCAGCTTACCAAAACAGTTATCTATAATCTGAACCCGGCAGATAATGCTGCTTTTGCTACTATGATCGGAAACTTTCAGGGCGGCGGCATCAAAGGTAAAATGCAGTTTGGCTCTGGCTGGTGGTTTTTGGATCAGCTGGAAGGCATGAAGTCGCAGATGGATGCCTTATCAAGTATGGGTTTGATCAGTTGCTTTATAGGTATGCTTACTGACTCTCGCAGCTTCTTATCTTACCCACGGCACGAGTACTTCAGAAGATTGGTTTGTAATATCTTCGGTAACGATGTAGAGCAAGGCCTGCTGCCGGCAGATATTCCATGGATCGGCAAAATGGTACAGGATATTTGCTATTACAACGCTAAAAACTACTTCCCTTTTTAACCTAACCTCCCCGTCATGAACTCACCTCTTATGTCAAAACAGCCAACAGAAAAGGTTAAAATCGGCTCCTACCGCTGGACCATTTGTTTTCTCGTGTTCACGGCTACTACCATCAATTACCTGGACCGCCAGGTAGTGGGCATACTGAAGCCCGTGCTGGAAACACAATTTAACTGGACAGAGAGTGATTATGGGGCTATTGTAACGGCTTTTACTGCTTCCTATGCTTTGGGTATGGTTGTATTTGGCCGGTTGATAGACAGAGTTGGTACAAAAATGGGCTATTCTCTTTCTATTATAGTATGGAGCCTTGCCGCTATGGCACATGCCTTTGCAAGGTCTACATTTGGATTTGGTGTAGCGCGGGCTGCTTTAGGAATAGGTGAGTCAGGTAACTTTCCGGCTGCTATTAAAACAGTGGCTGAGTGGTTTCCTAAAAAAGAGCGAGCCCTTGCCACCGGCCTCTTTAACTGCGGGGCAAACGTTGGCGCCATTGCTGCTCCACTATTAGTGCCTTGGATAGTAGTTAATTACGGCTGGGAAGAGGCTTTTATTGCTACTGGAGCAGTGGGTTTTGTTTGGTTAGTATTCTGGTTGATCTTCTATGAGATACCTTCTAAGCAAAAGCGCCTGGGCAAGGGCGAGTATGACTACATCCACAGCGATAATGAAGAAGCTCCTGCCGAGGTAAATGAAAAGCCTATGAAGTGGGGCAAGCTATTATTCGTGCGCCAAACCTGGGTATTTATTGTTGGAAAATTCTTTACAGACCCAATCTGGTACTTTTTCCTGTTCTGGCTGCCATCCTACTTTAGCTCAACTTTTGATCTGAATCTGAGCAGCCTTGGCCTCCCTTTAGCCATCGTGTATAGTGCAACAACTGTTGGCAGTATAGGAGGCGGCTACCTTTCGTCATACTTAATACGGCGCGGCATGACCGTTTACAAAGCCCGTAAAACAGCCATGTTGATCATAGCCCTTTTAGTGGTTCCGATTATGCTTGCCCGCTATACTACAGATATGTGGGTAGCTGTTGGGTTGATCAGTTTAGCCGCTGCCGCACACCAGGCATGGAGCGCAAACATCTTTACAACCGTATCTGACATGTTCCCTAAAAGTGCTGTGAGTTCTGTTGTGGGTATAGGTGGTATGGCCGGCTCTGTAGGAGGTGCGCTTTTCCCTTTGTTTATAGGTGCCATTCTGGATTACTACATCGGTTTAAATAACCTGACTGCAGGCTACAACATTATTTTCTCAGTTTGCGGTTTGGCTTATGTGCTGGCATGGGTGTTAATGCACTTCCTGTCTCCACGCATGAAGCCGGTGCAAATGTAAAATATAAGCAGCAGGATAAATTTAGCGTAACAAAAGTCGGAGTGCCGTTTAACTGTGCAGGCTTTAATTCATAAACTAAAGGCAGCAAAATGGCTGCTGTAAACTAACAGCAAATGAAGCTTACATTCTCAAATTCTACTGTATCGGTAAATAGATCAAAGGTATTTTACTGGCCAGGCTTAGTTTATACTTTGGCTGTTGTGCTGTTGTTGGCGCTGGTGTCTTTACCGGTACGAGCTGCTAACGACAGTACCTATATTTCCTCCGCTAAAGCAAAAGGAAGCTTTGCTTTGACTGCCTCGGGCAAGTCCGCTCCTTTGTATGTAAGCAGCGAGGACTTTACCGGTGTAATCAGAGCTGCCAAAGATTTGCAGGCAGATGTAAACCGTGTAACGAAAGTGCAGCCAACCTTAACGGTAGACAAGAAAGCACCAAAGGCAAAGCAAATCGTGCTGATCGGGACACTTGGTAAAAGCCCTGTTATTGATAAGCTGGTTAAGAGCAAAAAGCTGGATGTATCAGGTATAGCCGGAAAATGGGAGACATACCTGGTGCAGGTAGTAGAGAAGCCAATGCGGGGCGTAGACCAGGCGCTGGTAATTGCCGGCAGCGACAAGCGCGGTACGATCTTCGGTATTTATGATGTGTCTTCTGAGATTGGCGTATCTCCTTGGTATTATTGGGCGGATGTGCCGGTAAAGCAGCAGCAAAATTTGTATGTATTGCCGGGGCGCCATACCGATGGCGAGCCGAAAGTAAAGTATAGAGGCATCTTTATCAACGACGAGGCACCTGCTTTGGGAGGTTGGGCTACGGAGAAATTCGGTGGCTTTAACTCAAAGTTTTATGTCAACGTGTTTGAGCTTGTGCTTCGCCTGAAAGGCAATTACCTGTGGCCAGCCATGTGGGGCAGAGCTTTTTATGATGATGATCCTAAGAACCCTGAGTTAGCGGATGAATATGGCGTAGTAATAGGAACTTCGCACCACGAGCCGCTTACCCGTGCCCACGACGAGTGGAGACGCTTTGGTACCGGAAAATGGAACTACCAGACCAACAAAGAGAACCTGCAGAAATTCTGGAAAGACGGCATCATCCGCATGGGCAATAAAGAATCGCTTGTAACCATAGGTATGCGTGGTGACGGTGATGAGCCGATGAGCGAAGACAGCAACATTGCTTTGCTGGAGCAGATCGTAGATGATCAGCGCAAGATTATATCTGATGTTACAGGCAAACCGGCCTCTGAAACACCGCAAGTATGGGCACTTTACAAAGAGGTGCAGGACTACTACGACAAAGGTATGCGCGTACCCGATGATGTTACGCTGCTGTTGGCAGACGACAACTGGGGCAACCTGCGCAAACTACCTAAAGCGGGTGCAAAACAGCATTCGGGCGGCTACGGTATTTACTATCACTACGACTATGTAGGTGGCCCGAGAAACTATAAGTGGATCAACACAAACCCGCTGCCGCGTATCTGGGAGCAGATGCACCTTGCCTATGAGCATGATGCCACCAGAATTTGGATTGTGAACGTGGGTGATATTAAACCGATGGAGTTCCCGACTTCGTTCTTCCTGGACTATGCCTGGAACCCTGAGAAGTGGCCTGCAGAGCGTCTGGTCGAGTACACAAAGCAGTGGGCAGCGCAACAGTTCCCGGAGCAGTATGCCGCAGAGGTGGCTGAGTTGCTAGCCAAGTATGGCAAGTATAATTCGCGTCGTAAGCCTGAGCTTTTATCACCAGAAACCTACAGCCTTACCAACTACCGTGAAGCAGAAAGCGTGGTAGCTGATTACCTTCAGTTAACAGAAAAAGCAGAACAGCTTTACCAGCAAATGCCAGCCGAGTATAAAGATGCCTACTTCCAGCTGGTACTGCACCCGGTTAAGGCAAGCGCCAATCTTAACGCTTTATACTTAGCCGTAGCTAAAAACAGACTATATGCCAAGCAAGGGCGAGCAGCTACAAATGCTTATGCCGCTAAAGCCAAAGAGTTATTTGACTTGGATCAGGAGCTATCACGAATTTACAACGAAGACATCGCCGATGGCAAATGGAGCCACATGATGGACCAGACGCACATCAGCTATACTTACTGGCAACAACCGGAAAAAGACGTATTGCCGGAGGTATCAGAGATAAAACTACCTGCTGGCTCAGAAATGGGCATAGCCATAGAGGGATCAGAAAACTGGTGGCCAAATGCCAAAGGAGAGGCCGTATTGCCAGAGCTAACACCATTTGGGCAGCAGTCTTACTACATCGAGCTCTTTAACCGTGGGCAGAAGCCTTTCGCCTACACCGTGCAGCCGGGAGCAGCGTGGATTCAGGTAGATCAAAAGCAGGGAACTGTAAACGACCAGCAGCGCCTGTTTGTAAGCGTAAACTGGAAGCAGGTACCGAAGGGTAAGCAGCGTGTGCCAATCACCATTACTGGCCCTAACGGCAAAAAAACGGTAGTGCAGGTGGCAATAAATAACCCTGCTAACCTTACTGCTGATAATGTAAAAGGCTTTGTAGAGAGCAACGGCTATGTTTCTATCAATGCTGAAAACTTCTCACGTACTACAGCGGCTGGCGATGCGCAATGGAAAGTTATTCCAGACCTGGGCCGTACAGCATCTGCTGTGGCTCCGTTTCCGGTAACTGCCCAAAGCAAAAAGCCGGGCCCTGATAGCCCTAAGCTGGAGTATGACATATACCTGTTAAACGGTGGGGAGGTAAACGTGAAGCTACTGGTATCGCCAACGCTTAACTACAACGAGTCGGATGGTTTGCGCTATGCTGTTGCCATTGATGATGCAGCACCGCAGATCGTGAATATCCACAAAGATAACACGACACAGTCGTGGGATGCGTGGGTGGCAAACAGCATTATCGTAACGCAGTCGAAGCACAAGGTTGAGAAACCAGGGCAGCATGTGCTGAAAGTATGGATGGTAGACCCGGGTGTGGTGTTGCAGAAAATAGTAGTAGAAACAGAGGGCGCGAAGCCGAGTTACCTTGGTCCGCCTGAAAGCTTCCGCCCTGAAGCGGCAACCTCAGCGGTTAGGTAGTAAGCATTACTGGATAGTAGTATAAACAATAAGATAAAACTATGGCTACGAATAGCAGCACGTTAAAAAAGGTTGGTTTCGCTGCAGGAGTTCTTGCCTGTACTTTGTTCGGCGCTACCTCTGCAACTGCTCAGGAGAAATTTACAAACCCCATACTTCCCGGCTTTTATCCAGACCCGAGTATATGCCGCGTAGGAGAAGATTATTACCTGATCACTTCTACCTTTTCATACTATCCGGGGGTGCCTATCTTTCACAGCAAAGACCTGGTGAACTGGAAGCAGGTTGGCAACATCCTGAACAGACCTGAGCAACTGGACACAGAAGGGTTGGGCGTATCGAGAGGGATCTTTGCCCCGGCTATTGCCCACCATGAGGGTACTTTCTACATGGTAACCACCTTGATTGACAATGGCGGAAACTTTGTAGTAACGTCTAAAAATCCGGCAGGGCCCTGGTCAGACCCAGTATGGCTGCCGGAGGTGAGTGGCATAGACCCATCGCTGTTTTTCGATGAAGATGGCAAAGCTTACATCATTTACAACAGTGAGTCACCAGATAACAAGCCGCTATACGATGGTCACCGTACCATCCGGATACAGGAGTTTGACTATAAAAACCTGAAAACGGTAAGTGCTCCGCAGATTTTGGTTAACGGAGGGGTAGACCTATCTAAGAAGCCGGTTTGGATAGAAGGCCCGCACATATACAAGCACAACGGCTACTACTATTTGATGGCTGCAGAAGGTGGCACCAGTGTAAACCACTCAGAGGTTATACTGCGAAGCGAGAAGGTAACAGGTCCTTACAAGCCTTACGAGAACAACCCGATCCTGACGCAGCGCCACCTGCCAAACGACCGCCCGAACCCGGTTTCTGCCACAGGCCACGCCGATCTGGTACAGACGCAAAACGGAGAGTGGTGGGCAATTTTCCTGGCTACGCGCCCTTACGACACCGAAGACCATTACAACATTGGCAGAGAGACATTTCTGGCACCTGTAACCTGGAAAGATGGCTGGCCGATTATCAATGCAGATAGCGATCTGGTAAAGTATTCCTATAACCGCCCAAACCTGCCACAGGGGCAGAAAAGTGACTTCCCGTTGAATGGCAATTTTACCTACCGTGAAGACTTTAAGGAGAGCACGCTGCCAATGTATTGGGTAATGCTGCGTAATCCTCAGTCGGAGTGGTATAGCCTGAACCAGCCAAGCGGTAGCCTTACGCTACATGTGCGCCCAGAAACGCTGTCAGGAAAAAGTAATCCATCATTTGTAGCCAGAAGGCAGCAACACCTGAACGGTAGTGCCAGCACCAAAATGGATTTTAAACCAGCCAACGAAAATGAGTTTGCCGGTATAGCTGCCTTTCAGGGCGAAAAGAACTACTACGCATTGGGCAAAACCCTGTCAGGTGGCAAACAGGTGGTGCAATTAAAGAATGCTGATGGCACTGTGCTGGCGGAAAAACAGCTGAGCAAGAAAGAAAGCAAACAGCCGCTTCAGCTTAAAATAGGGTTTGATGGGGGCAAGTATAACTTTGCTTATGCTACCAAAGAGAGCGACTGGAAACTGCTGAAGGAAAATGTAGACGGCACCTACCTGAGCACCCGTAAGGCAGGCGGTTTTGTAGGCACTACTATAGGTATGTTTGCCACATCGCAAGAGAAACCATCCAGCAGCAAAGCCACTTTCGATTGGTTTGACTATATTGGAGATGATGCTATTTATAAAGAAGCTGCTACTTCCATGAAGTAGTAGCGGCGCTACAACGTTTGAATACGATAATCACAGAAACATAATTTAACCCTAAAATGATAGCGAAAAAAACTCTTAAGTATTCGGCTTTTGCGATGCTGGTAGCGTCGTTGCTGGCTACCGGTTGCCAGAGCTCAAGCTCTGAAGTGCAAACAGAAGAGCCAGAAGCAGAACAAGCTTCTGCCACCTTAGAGCCACTGGTAACAGAAATCTATACTGCTGACCCATCAGCGCATGTGTTCAACGGTAAAATTTATGTTTACCCGTCGCACGATATTGATGCGGGCATACCAGAAAAAGACGATGGCTCTCATTTCGCCATGAGAGATTACCGCGTGATGTCGATGGACAGCGTAGGTGGCAAAGTAACGTTGCATGATGTGGCACTGGATATCAAAGATGTGCCATGGGCCGGAAGACAAATGTGGGCTCCTGATGCAACAGAGAAAGATGGTACCTACTACCTGTTCTTCCCTGCAAAAGACAAGCAAGACATTTTCAGAATTGGTGTGGCCACCAGCTCTTCTCCAATAGGGCCGTTTAAGGCGCAGCCAACTCCAATTGAGGGAAGCTACAGTATAGACCCTGCTGTTTTCAAAGATGATAATGGCGACTACTACATGTATATAGGTGGTATCTGGGGTGGCCAGTTGCAGCGCTGGAGCAGCGGAAAATATAACGCGAACGATGAGTACCCTGCTGATGACCAGCCAGCACTAAGCCCTAAAGTAGCTAAAATGAGTAGCGACTTAATGAGCTTTGATGGTGAAGTAAAGGATGTTCAGATTGTTGATAAGGACGGTAAACCGCTTCTCGCAAAAGACAACGACAGACGCTTTTTTGAGGCTGCCTGGGTACATAAGTATAACGGCAAGTATTACTTCTCATATTCTACCGGTGATACGCACAATATTGCCTATGCAATCGGAGATAGCCCGGTAGGGCCATTCACATACCAAGGGGTAATCCTGAAGCCGGTTCTTGGCTGGACAAACCACCATTCTATTGTAGAGCAGAACGGCAAGTGGTACCTGTTCTTCCATGATAGCTCACTTTCTGGAGGAAAAACGCCATTGAGAAGCGTGAAAGTGACGGAGTTGAAGTATAACCCTGACGGCACTATCCAAACAATAGATGCCATGGTTAGCGTTGATGAAACACAAAAAGCGAAGAGCTAAACATATTACCCGGCTTGCTGCACTGGCAGCTAAGCCATGATTACTCGTTCGAAATTAAGGTGAGTATTGAATCTTTCACAGCCCAGGCAGTTACTGCCTGGGCTGTCTTACTTTAGTAAGTTTATACTTGCGGGTGATGTGCGTTAGGTAGCTATCCTATCCTTGTGTCAGCACGCTCAGTGGCAGCTGAAAATCATCGGGCCAGAACCAAAGTACAAGTAGCCCACCCACCAGTACGATCCCAAACAAAAGCGCGATCTTTCCGAATACAGCACGGTTGCCCAATACCCCTACAAGGCCAGCCTTGAAAGCTATATTGGAGAGAACTGCTACTAAAATCACCCGCCAACCATTATCAAGCTGCAAGTCACCTACCGTCATCAGGCGGGAGGTAGAGAGGGTAATGGCATCTACATCAGTCAAACCTGAAACAATGGCTACGATGTATAAACCGCTGTCACCCAGATAATCTTTGGCGAAGGCGGTAGCAAGTATCACGAGTGCGTAAATAGCTCCGAACACGAAGGCAGTTTTTAATTGAGCGGGGTTTCCCTGCGCTGGCATTTCGCTATGGCTTTTGTCCCGGAAGAAGTATAGGGTGATGCCAAGCACCAGTATCAGCAGGAAAACTGCGGCAAGAGGAGGCGCAACAACAGCCAGCGTGCTGGGTGCAACAACAGCGACCTCCGTAACTACACGAACAAAGGAAACCGCAGAGGCAATAAAGATAACGATAGCCGCCAGGGTGCTACTGGTTTCAGAACCTTTGGTGCGGCGGGCATAGCTCACAGTAGTTGCTGTACTGGATATCAATCCGCCCAATATACCACCCAGCACCGTGCCTGATTTCTGCCCGAAGATTTTATAGGCAAAGTACCCGAGCAGCCCTATCCCTACAATCAGCACCACCATCAGCCATACGTTATGTGGGTTTAGTACATTGTAAGGCCCGTAGGTTTCATCGGGAAGTATGGGCAGGATAACAAAGGAGATCACGACAAACTGCATGATCGCTCTCAGGTCCTTCTCACCAATCTTTGACACCAGGCGGTGCAGGGATTCTTTCAGGTGCAGGAGTACAGCAATGGAGGCGCCAACAGCTACGGCAACTGTTGTGCTGCCTTGCACCAGGTAAGCCCCAAGGGCAAACATAAGCAGGGCAGCAGCCTCTGTTGTAAGACCAATATCAAAGGGTGGCTGCTGCTTTAGCCGCATAAGGTTGGCAACTATAACCAGCCCCGCCAAACTCACCAGCCCCATCGCAATTACCCACCCACCAAAGTCCTGTGCTACTAAGCCGCAAATGGTACCGAAAACGGTAATGATTGGGAAGGTTCGTATACCCGCCAGCTCCGACTGATCGTGCTGCCGTTGCAGGCCAACCAGCAAACCTAATCCAAGTGAAACTCCTATTAATTGAAAAAGTGCTAACTCCATAAGCTAAGCCGAAGGTTTGATACAGGCCCAAAAGTATAAAAGTATAGCCATGGCTATACTTTTATACTTTAATTTTATAAACCCCCTTAAAAAGAAGCCTGGTTTAGTTACTCTGTAAGAGCGAGCTTGTCAGGCGCTTGAGTTCTATTTCGGAGGTTTTAGCCTGGTAGCGAATGTCAATAAGGCGGTTGGATGCTACTAATTCATTGCGTTGAGCCTCTCTTAGCTCTATAGCCGTTAAAAGCCCTAGTCTGTACCGCTCCAGGGCAATGTTGGCATTTTCCTGGGCGAGTTGCACATTAATCTCTTCCAGGTCGAGCAACTTAAGGCGGCTGGTGTATTGGCTGTATGCGCGGGCGAGGTCTGCCTGAAGTCTGTTTTCTTCCCGTTGATACTCCAGGTTAGTCGTTTCCCGGTTAATGCGGGCATTTTGAGCCTGCCGGTTGATGTTAAACCCATTGAATATGGGCAGGCTTACCGTTAAGCCATAGTTATAGCCACGGTTCTGGTTAAAACGCGCCTGAAATTCATTTAAAGGTTCTGCCTCTGATCGGTTGAAGTTATAGGCACTCGTAAGACCAATAACAGGAAAGCGGCTTGCCCGAATAGCTTTTACGTCCAGCTGTGCCAGTTGCCGCTCTAAATCCAGGCGCTGCAACAGCGGGTTAGAGGCATACAGCGTAGTGGCGGCACCACCCAGTTGTATGGAGTTATCAACTATAATGGTGTCGGTTACATTAAAATCGATGTTCGGGTCACGGCCAAGTAGCTGGTTCAGGTTGATTTTAACATTTCGTAGCGTTTCTTGCTGTAGCAGCAGCTCAGATTGATCAGCATTGAAGTCTACCTGTGCTCTTAAGATTTCTACTTTGGCACTCATGCCAACTTCATACTGTGCCTGTGCAATCTCTACACGTGCCTCAGAAATAGCAATAGCATCCTGTATTGCCTGCATTTTATATGCCTGCCGCACTACTTCGTAATAGCTGGCAGCTATATTTGCTACCGTATTCTCTATTGTCTCCTTTGTCAGCAGGTTGCCAGACCTTTCAATAGTTTTAAGCCGTTCCAGATTAATAAACATGCCCAGGCCGTCAAAAATTACCCAGTTCAGGTTAACGCTGTAGTTTAAGTTATTGGAACTGGCACCTGAACGAACCCGATCCGGGCCAGTCGGAAACTCTTGCCTCGAGTTATTCTCGCTGAAGGTTCTGGTGGCACGGCCATCTACTGAGGGTAAAAAACCAGCATTGCCTAGCGTTACATTATTAGAGGCAATATCGTCTTGTCTGTCTGCAATACGGATGTCGTAATTGTGCTGTAAGCCAAGCCGGGTTGCTTCTTCCAGTGTTAATAAATCCTGACTTTGGGCCAGAACGGGCAACAGCAAACCTGCTGTTAAAAGTAGTATAGCGGCTTTTTTAAAGATGCGCATGCGGTGTCGCTGTGATTTTTTAAGTTATGCCTTTACGGCCGTTTTATGTTGCTGCAGTTCCTCTTCGTCTTCTTCAATGCGGGTTGCTTTGTTAGAAGACAGGTAAGAGTAAATAGCAGGTATGATATAAAGCGTCAGGCCGGTAGCGAAGATCAAACCTCCCACCACGGCAATACCCATGGATGCACGGCTTTCAGAACCTGCTCCTAATGCCAAGGCAATAGGCAAGGTGCCAAGTATGGTGGAAAGCGATGTCATCAGGATGGGGCGGAAACGAGATACCGCTGAGTCTACGGCAGCATCAAGCTTTGTAAGGCCTTCTTCTTTGCGCTGGTTGGCAAATTCCACTAGCAAAATACCGTTCTTCGTTACCAGACCAACCAGCATAATCATACCTATCTGGCTGAAGATGTTCATGGTTTCGTCAAAATACCAAAGGCTTACAAGTGCACCAGCCAGGGCCAGCGGTACCGTAAACATAATGATAATCGGGTCACGGAAGCTTTCAAACTGTGCAGACAGGGCAAGGTAAATCAAGCCTAGCGCCAGCAGGAATGCAAACATCAAACTGCCTGAGCTTTCTGAGAAGTCCCGCGACTGGCCTGTTAAAGCTGTCTGGAAAGTTTCGTCCAGCACCTGGTCTGCTATCGCATCCATGGCTTCTACGCCATCACCAATAGTTTTGCCTTTAGCTAAAGATGCGCTGAAGGTAGCTGCTGCAAATCTATTGAAACGGTACACTTGTGGCGAGGCACTTTCTTCTTTCAATTCTATCAGGTTGTCTAGTTGAATCAACTCACCCGTGCTGCTTTTTACATACAGGCTTCGCAGATCTAGGGGGGCACTGCGGTTTTCACGCGCTACCTGGCCTAATATCTGGTACTGCTTGCCGCCTTTTACAAAATACCCGAAGCGCTGGCCGCTCAAGCCAAGCTGCATTGTCTGGGCTATGTCACGCACACTCACGCCCAAGGCCTGGGCTTTATCGCGTAGAATTTCAACGCGCAGCTCCGGCTTGTTGAACTTCAGGTTCACATCCACAAAGTTGAAGGTAGGGTCTTGCTGCGCTGCTTCCAGAAACTGCGGTATTACTTCCCGTAGTTTATCCATGCTCTGCGACTGCACCACAAACTGCACCGGTTGCCCTGAGCCACGGCCACCGCCCAGGCCTTTATCGCCGGAGGCAAAGGCTCTGGCACCAGGGATGCGGTTTATCAGGCCAGGAAGCTTATCTACCAGCTCCTGCTGCGATTGATCGCGCTTGTCAGGGTCAACTAAACGGAGGCGGATAAAGCCGGAGTTTGAATTACGGGTAAGCGATGTAATACTGCCTATACCTGCTACTGAATCATTCACCAGTGTTGTCAGTTCGCTCATGTACTGATCCATGAACTCATAAGAGGCTCCTTCCGGGCCTGTTGCATTTATTCTGAGTCCGCTTCTGTCTTCGTCAGGTGTAAGCTCTGACTGTATGGTAGATACTTGCCACCAGATAGCTCCGGCTGAGGCCACTACAAGTATAAACGCAACCCATCGCACCTGCATAAAGCTTTCCAGGCTGCTACGATAGCCATCGGTAAGAGAAGTGAAGAATGGCTCTGTTTTTCTATAAAACCAGTTAGGTCTGTCTCTGCGCTTCAGTATGCGCGAAGACATCATGGGGGTGAGTGTCAGAGATACGAAGGAAGAGATAATAACTGAGCCGGCTATTACGATTCCGAATTCACGGAATAGTCGTCCCGTGGTGTCTTCCAGAAAGGCAACAGGCATGAACACAGCTGCCAGAGCTACGGTAGTGGATATAATGGCAAAGTATATTTCTGCGGAGCCCTTCTTTGCTGCTTTCATCGGGTCTTCGCCACTTTCAATACGGGCATAGATGTTCTCCAGCATTACGATGGCATCATCCACCACCAAACCAATAGCCAGTACAATCGCCAGCAGCGTCAGTACGTTGATGGAGAAATCCATTATGTACATGATAAAGAAGGAGCCGATAAGTGAAACAGGTATGGCTACGACTGGTATAAGGGTAGAGCGCCAGTCGCGTAAGAACAGGAATATGATGATAACCACCAGACCTAAGGCCACATAAATAGTTTCCTCTACCTCTGAAATAGAGGCTCTGATGTACTGAGAGTTGTCGAACCCAATAACCAGGTCAAGGTCTTCGGGAATGTCTTTTTTAATGCGCTCCAGTCGTTTGTAAAACTCATCTGCAATCTCGATCTGGTTGGAGCCTGGCTGCGGCACAATCACAACACCAATCATCGGGATACCATTGTAGCGCAGCACTGTTTTCTCGTTTTCAGGTGAAAGCTGCGCATAGCCTACATCCTGAAAGCGGATCAGGCGGTCAGCATCTTGCCTGATGATAAGGTTGTTGAAATCTTCAGGAGTAGAAATACGGCCCATCGTTCTTACCGACAGCTCCGTTGTAGCACCTTCAATGCTACCAGAAGGCAGCTCTACGTTCTGTCTTACAAGGGCATTCTGTACTTCGAGGGGTGTTATTTGTAAAGCGGCTAGTCTGTCAGGGTCCATCCAGAGGCGCATAGAATAGCGTTTGTCACCCCATATCATAATCTCACTTACGCCTGGTATTGTCTGCAACTGCTCTTTAAACACGTTCAGGCCGATGTCTGATAGCTCCAGCAGCGAACGCGTTTCACTTTTAACACCGAGCATAATGATAGGGTTAGCATCGGCATCTGCTTTAGAAACAGTAGGCGGTTCTGCATCTTCAGGCAACCTGCGCTGCGCCCTCGCTACACGGTCACGCACGTCGTTTGCAGCCGTTTCCAGGTCTACATCCAGGTTAAACTCTACGGTGATGTTGCTGCTGCCCTCGCTGCTTGTAGAGGTAAGGGTTCTGATACCGGCTATACCGTTAATCGATTCCTCCAGCGGCTCCGTAATTTCTGATTCTATCGTTTCAGCGTTAGCTCCTGTGTAGGAGGTTCTGACGTTTACAATAGGCGGGTCTACGCTTGGGTACTCGCGTACGCCCAGGTAGGTGATCCCGATAAAACCGAATACCATTACCGTGATGCTCATCACGATAGCCAGCACCGGGCGTTTTATACTTATGTTGGATAAGCTTGCCATAATATTTTATACTTACTAGATAAATCGCTGCCGTTTCAGGTGTACTCGCTCACAGTAGGGGTGGACAGTTCAGAGGGTATCAACTTACTCAACTACTTTGCTGCTGTTTTGTCTTTGCCTGACAGTCAGAAATTTAGTGAAGTGTTAGATAAAGTTGGCAGCCTCATGAAATGCCAGCACAGGAGAATGGTTTTTGAGGAACCCTTTACTAAATTACTCGCCAGAAGTGGCAACTTTCCGGATACTCAAATCAGAGCCTGGGCGTACCTGAAGAATACCAGATCGGATGATGGTATCACCCGGTGCAATTCCTTCCAGAATCTGAATAAGTGTTTCGGAGCGTTGACCGATCTTTACAACCTTCGGCACAGCTTTGCCATTCTTGGCCAGGAAAACTTTTTGGCCTGCTGCTTCCGGTATGATAGCCTCTGTCGGAATAAGTATGGCTTGTTCCATTTCTTTCAGCGGGAGATCTACACGCACAAAGCCTCCTGGTTTCATGGCTTCGTCTTTGTTATCATACAGTGCCCGTACCTGCATGGTACGGGTAGTAGGGTCTATATTAGGTTGAAGGGCATATATTTTGGCTTTATACTGCTCTGCACTTCCCTCTGATGTAAAAATAATATCGTCCCCTTCTTTGATCATCTGGCTGTATCGCCCCGGCACAGAAAACTCAATTTTAACCGGGCTGATATCTACAATGCGTGCAATAGGAGTCGCAGCAGTTACATAGCTGCCTTCACTGATTTGTCGCAGGCCAATCATACCATCAAAAGGTGCACGGACATAGGCTTTATCAAGTGTAGCCTTCAGCGCTTGTATGTCGGCGGTGGCGGTGGCCAACTGGTTGCTTACCTGGTCATACTCCTGCACACTGATATATTCTTTGTCGAGCAGGGTGCGCTGGCGCTTTTCCATATCGCTGTAAAGCTGCTGGTTAGATTGCAGCTTTTGCAACTGGGCCCGCATCTCAGCATCGTTTATGGTAAGAAGCAGCTGCCCTTTTTTGACACGAGCGCCTTCTTCGAAATTTATTTTTGTAACCCGGCCACTTATCTCGCTGCGCAGCTCTACGTCTTCGTTAGGCAGCACTGTGCCGGTAGATGTAATTCTGTTTTGGTAAGCGGTAGGAGATACAACAAAAACATCCACTGCCACCTTCTGGGCTAATGGGCCTCCTGCTGCTACAGTTTTTTGTTCTTCCTTAGAAAATACTTTACTTACGAGTAGGTAGGCAATAGCCGCAATGGCTATTAAGATCAGAATGATTTTGGCGGTTTTGTTCATTTATGTTTAAACACTTGTATGGGCAGAATGCGCAATTATAGTATAAAAGCAGCTTGTTAACGCTTATAGTTCCTGTTGCAGCAGCATTAAAATTACTGCCTTATTAGCCATTATAAAAGATTACATACCGAAACTCTACAAACAGGCGCATTCGTTAGACAGAAAACCATTTTAAAGGTTTAAACCGAGTATATTATTTTTATCCTATGACAGATAAGCCACCTAAAAGAAACTTTTTTGAAGATGTTTATGAGGTTGTTAGGTTGATTCCGAAAGGTCGTGTTACCTCTTACGGAGCCATAGCCAGCTATTTAGGTTCTAAAGGATCTGCTCGCATGGTAGGGTGGGCCTTGATAGCCGCGCACCCGTTTGCTACGTCCGGAATACCAACGCACCGGGTGGTTAACCGCAATGGTTTGCTTACTGGCAAGCAGCATTTTGAAGAGACTAATGCTATGCAGGAGCGTCTGGAGCAGGAGGGGGTGCAGGTAGAGCAAGATAAAGTGGTAAACTTTGGCCAGTTGTTTTGGGACCCGGCGAAGGAGTTAATGTAGGAGGAGGTGAATTAGAAGTTCTTTCAACTTTTTATGGTCCGCTTGCTGGGAAGCTAAATTTTTATTAGTTGCTAACCTATTGAAGTTTGCCTAAATCGGGACTTTCTGAACTCATTACATCACGCTACTAGTCAAGTTTATTGATTACCTAACAGTTTACTTAACCACATAAGCCCCGCTTTTTGCAAGCTGCTGTTACCTGCTGGCGTTTTTGCCTTTTTAAGTGCAATGTTGTATTGCTGAGCAAGTCTTTCAATATTATTAACATAATGCTGATTAATAT
>NZ_JBHTLD010000090.1:0-18075 GCF_042678745.1 Pontibacter rugosus
CGTACATTTTCAAAAAGTTTAGATATGGCAGCTATAAAGGAGGATTTGCATAAACTGATTGATACAACTAATGATGAAAAATTATTAGAAGACATCTTTATGATTCTATCTAGTAGAAGAAATTACAAAGAAGGAAGCCTTTGGACCAGCTTAACTGAAGCTCAGAAAAAGGAAGTTTTAGCAAGTGAGAGCGAAATTGGTAACGAATCTGTCTGGCTATCTCAGGAAGAGATGAAAAGAAGAAACTCTAAATGGCTCAGATAGTCTGGAACAAGCGGGCAAGCAACCAATTAGCTGATTTACAAAACTATCTGCAGCAGGAATTTGGAGATAAAGCTACGCAAACATTTACTTACAGAATATTCCAGTTTTTAGAGCTACTTATTAAGTACCCTCAAATAGGTACACTAGAAAGTCCTGAAAAAGATATTAGAGGTTTTTTGCTACACAGACACACCACAATTCTTTATAAGCAGAAAGAAGAAACTATTTACATTCTCGCCTCATTCGATAACAGGCAAAATCCTCAGAAGAAGACAATCTGAAAAATTACAGATGCCAACCCAGTTCAGCCTTTAAATGAAAGAAATTAAACTCTATAAATCGCCTTGGAAAGCACTGAAGCTTTTTGCTTTGACTCTACCGTTAGTTGCAGGAGGCATCTGAATGATAGCCAAAGAGGATTCTAACACAAAGGACATTATATTTGGATGGTTTTCTACTTGCTTCTTTGGGCTAGGGATTCCTGTAGGCATATTTCATCTGTTTCATAGGAGACCTCAAATTATTATTAATGAAGTTGGTATTTTTGACAGGACAACCCATAAAGACTTCATTAATTGGGAAATTATTAGAGATGCTTACCTAATCAACATCCACGGACAGAAGTTTATATCTCTGAAAGTAGACGATAATTTTAAACCATCTAGGAAGAAAGGCAAACTTTACAAAGGGGCAGCCAGATTTAGTGAAGCCTTTGGAGCACAGGAATTGAATATTAGCCTAGGCCAAGTAAGAATTGATGTAACTAAACTTACCGAGTTTATAAATGCAATGTCCAAAGCTGACAAAAATGCAAAAAGAGAATTAATAAAAACGTTGCCCAACGTACTTGTATGATACATGGTGGTATCAGGTAGTCGAAACAGAACTTAATCCTCCTTTTGATTTCATAAATGTCTTTCTTTATTTAATAGAACCAAATTTTGGGCAGCTTGCAGCATTGGGTATAGCTAAAAGGGATATACAAATCTGGCTGGTGTATGAGTATGGCAAGCTATGTGCCATGCAATTCCATCCAAAAAAATGAAAAGGCTGGGAGAAAGTGGTATAGGCCTAAATATTGATTGCTTCGAAGTCAAGGAAGAAGAAAATAACTAAAGCTAAAGGTAGCCCAAAAGCTGTAGTGTATAAAAGCACCATAGCCCCCACATAAGTACACAAGCTCCTAAACTACCTGCATTGCTATACGTTAACCTACTCAACAAACATCCCTACTATGAATAAACCTATTAACGTAGGCCTACTTGGTTTCGGAATGGCCGGAAGCGTTTTTCATGCGCCTTTCATCACCAACGTACCAGGCCTGCACCTTGCTAAGATTAGAGAAACACGCCCTGAGAACATTAAACTTGCCAACACCCGATATCCTGAGGCAAGTATAGTAGGGCACTCTAGTGAGATCCTTCAGGACGAAAGTATAGATGTAGTGGTGGTGGCTACTCCTAACTCAACGCATGCCGCCTTGGCAAAAGAGGCATTAGAGGCAGGAAAGCATGTGGTGGTGGAGAAACCTTTCACTGTTACATCAGCAGAAGCTGAGGAGTTAATCGAACTGGCTAAAAGCAAAAACAAGCTACTAGCCGTATTCCAAAACCGCAGATGGGACAGTGACTTTAAAACTATCCGCAAAATCATCGATGCGAATATGCTAGGCGATGTAGTAGAGTATGAGGCGCATTTCGATAGATTCCGCAACTACCTAAAGCCCGATACGTGGAAAGAAGAGGCTGCTCCCGGTTCAGGTATTGTGTACGATCTCGGCACACACTTAATAGATCAGGCACTTTGCTTGTTTGGAACTCCCACAGAGGTAGCTGCCGAGCTGCGCGTACAGCGGAAGAACAGCCAGGTTACAGATAACTTTCAGCTTACTTTACACTACCCAAACTTAAGAGTTATACTTAAAGCAGGGATGCTGGTACGTGAGCCAGGGCCAAGATACATTATTTCTGGCTACAAAGGCTCGTTTGTGAAGTATGGTTTAGATGTGCAGGAAGATAATCTAAAAGCAGGCATGTCTCCTAAAGGAGCAGAAAATTGGAGAGCAGAACCAGAAGACATCTGGGGCAAACTTAACACAGAACTAAACGGGCTGCACATTGTTGGCAAGATCGAAAGCGAACCTGGAGATTATACTGCCTTTTACCAGAACGTGTACAATGCTTTGCAGGGCAAGGAGCAGTTAGAGATAAGTCCAGAGCAAGCCCGCAACACCATTAGAGTGGTTGAACTAGCTATGCAGAGCCATGAAGAGAAGCGCACGTTAGCTTTCAAGTAACAGTCATACTTACGTTATATTTGCTTTCTTAAATATTATATTACTGATACAAACGGCTGCTTGTGCACGCATGTACTTTCGCCACAGAACATACTTACAGTAGTACAAAGAGAAGGGCCAGCTAATTTTAGCTGGCCCTTCTCTTTATACTTTATTTGCTTCTTTGCTCCTGATGTCGCTCTCCCCTATTTTTGAAGCCCTCATGATTTCTATCTTTGCGATGTGCACGCATTTCCTGGCGTTTTTCTTCATACTGAGCATATTGCTTCTTAGAAAGAATATCCTTCAGTTCGTTGTTCCACTTCTCTCTGGAAGCCTGCATCTCCTCGCGCTGATTTTTATCGCGCCTGTCACCATGCTTATAGTTGGCATGTTTGGCTTCCATTTCTCTTGCCTGCTTCAGGTTTAGCGCCTCCAGCTTTTTTGTCTGAGACTTATTTAGCCCAAGCTCCTTACTCATCTTCTCCGTTCTAAGAGCAGCACGCTCTTCGGGGCTTTTACGCTGTTTTCTATCTTTTCCGTCACGTATTTCAGTGCGGTGTTTCTTCTCTTTCTGTGGTGCCTGCTGTGCCATAGCGCTTCCAGCAACCAACACTCCTAACGATAGCATCAAAACAATCTTCTTCATCTTCTTTGCTTTAATAAGGTGGGTGAAATAAACCAGTACAAAGCCGGGCCCGGCTGCCTTATGTATGTTACTGTATTACCAAACCCTGTGCCAAGAATGATGAAGAAGTGTACGTTGAGAAAAACAGATCTGAATCACCCTTTCCACAATACATGGAAGAGCCTTGCCATTAAGCAATAGAAGTAGTTATTTCTCGAACTGTAGTATAGATTTTATTTAATGGCTTGCTGCAAAATTTCCTCCACCTGTAGCACCAGACGTTGCCGATCAAACAGCTCTTTTGCAATAGCAGCTCCCCGTTTGCCCGCCGCTTTTAGCTCCTGCTCCTGAGCAAGTATAGTTTTTATAGTATCGGCCATTGCGGCAGGCTGCTCAGCAGGTACGTACCAGCCGCAGCTATGCTTTTCTACAAAAGCTTTGGTCCAGCCGGGGTTGGTTACAATAACCGGCGTGCCGCAGGCCAGGCTATCATAAAGCTTAGCAGGCGAGTTAGTTGCCAGCACCGGTAAATCATTGAACGTTACCAAAGAGACATCAGCCAGTTTAAAAAGCTTAAATACCTCTGTACGGGGCTGTGGCGGCAACAAAAGCAGGTTTGGTACTCGCTGCGCCAACTCCTCCAGCTCCTGCTCAAAGTAGCCGTTGCCAGTAAGTATAAACATGATGCCTGTGTCTGACACCATGTGTTCGATGGTTTGCATCAGCGCCTGCATGCTGTTCGCACGGCCATAAGTGCCGGCGTATAAGGCTACCCGTTTATGCTGTAGCTTATACTTTCTTCGCAGCTCCTCCACAGCTTCTTCCGTAACGGCATCAGCCAAATGCAGGTCTGTACCGTTAAGGTTAGTCGTGATTTTCTCAGGTGATATTCCTAACCCTATAATATGATCTGTCATATCGGGTGAGAGTGTGATGATGTGGCTGGCGCTTTCGTATAGGCCTTTCTCCATACGGTAAAGGCGCTGCTGCAGCCAAGTGTTTTGCACGGCCCCCATCTGTATCGGAAAGCTAGGCCACAGGTCCTGCACCTCAAATACCCAAGGTATGTTTCTTAGCTTGGCTGCCTGTGCTGCCACCCACGGCGTACTTAAGGGCGTGGATACGGCCCATAGCACATCTGGCTTCTGCATTTGCATGGTCTTCTTGAAGGCACAGGCGGCAAAACCAGCAAAGGATTTTAGCCTTTTCCGAACGCCCATTTTGTTGGCATACGGCTCCTCGCACTCATGCAGCTCCACCCCTTGCGGCACCCAGTCATACTTATCTGTGATACGAATGCGCCTCCAGCCGTTGCTAGCTACCAAACTAAGCTGATGCCGCTTTGCCAGTGCCTCCATAAAGGTATAATGGCGACAGGTAGCAGGGCAGTCTGGGTTATGGTGGTGCTGGTTAAGTATGGCAATATGCATCCGTGGCAGTTGTTCGTTCAAGTACAAGTATAAACAGGCAGAAGAAGTTATCGTTTCTTCTCCGGCTTATACTTCGACTCATTAAATATTTTGCGGTAGTCCGTTTCCGCCATCAGTTCAGGTAGTGTTACATCAGGGTTGCGCTCCATATACCTGCGCACTATTTGCCATCCCACCCAGGTGCCAATACGCCCAGGGGCAGTAGCATCTACTTCTGGTGTATTAGGCCGTTCTCCTATATATTTGTTCACTACAAACGGCGCTTTCTCAAACAGCAGCTCCTTCTCCAGAAAATGTGCCCAAATACGCCCTTCGTTATGATTGACATCTGCTATTTGTTGGCCTGTATAAGAAATAATCAATGAGTCTGGGATGCATGGCAGCACAGACTGCACAAAATAGTAAGCTTTGCCCATGCCAATCATTTCAGCAAGTAAGGTACGATCCGCAAAATTGGTTTTATTAAACCGGTTAGAGAGTAGCAACATAGCGGCTGGTACCATTTTCTCTGGTTCATAGCGGCTCAATATATAATCATACGCTTGCGGACGGTACTTTGCCTTTGGGCCAATAAAGTAATCTATTCCAAACACCAGCAGGCTATCAGAAACAAACAAATCGTTGCCCAGGCTGCCCAGTGCGGTTACAAATGTTTTTACCTGCGGTACGTGGTACTCTGGGTAGTGATATTTGATAACTTTAAAAGCACGCTCCAACTGTTGTTGCTGCTCCTTCATATCGGCAAAGGTCTCCATAGACTGCTGCGCCAGCGAATCAAGCGCTGGGTTAGTGCTTAACTCATACAGCGCCTTTACCTGGTCACTGTCTTGTGGAATCTGAAGGTACTTCTCAGCAAACAGCGGGTTCTCTCTTAAAAAAGCAGCCACCTCCGCTTCGGAGCTAGCGCCGTAAAGAGACTTCTCCATGCGCTCAATCTCAACTGTAACGGGTATTTGCGCTATTTCTTCAGGTAATTCGCAGCTATCGCTGCCACATCCAAAGGCAAATAATAATAGCGCAAGTATAAAAAGTCTGTAATACATTGTTTCGTATCTTTGTACAAAAATAAGGTGTTCATTCGTATTAGAGTAACACAAAGTATAAATTATAACGCTCATGAAGAAACTTACACTCTTAATGCTGTTTTTATGCGCTGGGTTCACATCCATGGCACAAATTGAAATCGGATTACAGGTATCTCCTACCATTTCAGGCAATCGTTTTATTGCTGAAGACAGGTACAACTTTGAGAAGGAGAGCAATAGCCTCCGCTTGGGCGTAGGCGTGATTGCAGATTACTTTTTTGCTCAGAACTATGCCTTTAGCTCTGGCTTGATGTATCGTAGCAAAGGCGCTGAAATATCTTATAATTATACCCGTAGCAACGGAGATGGCTCTACAGAAAACATAAGCGGTAAAGATGATCTTACCATACAATACATCGAAATACCACTTACCCTTAAATTATTTACCAATGAGGTGGCGCCAGGTACTGTTGCTTATTTTCAGGTAGGTGGCTCGCTAAACACGAAAGTAGCTGCGCAGGTTAATGATAAGAAAGTTATTGATAGCGAAAAGGTTATCAAGCGTTTCAATATTTTTGAGGCAGATGTACTATTAGGTGGTGGTGCTGAGTTCCAGATGGGCCAGAGCACCAAGCTATTTGCCGGCCTTACCTACCATCGCGGCCTTACCGATATCGATGACTTCTACGAAAAACGATTAGGTGACAAAAATATTTCTATCAAGAACAACAGTGTATCACTTGACTTTGGTGTGAAGTTCTAACAGCAACACCTTACCATAACAAAAAAGCCGCTGCTATACATTAGCAGCGGCTTTTCTTTTGGAAGCTAGTTTAAAACAGGCTCCTCTTCTTTATCTTGAATTCCGTTAACGTCGCTGAAGGCGGTTCTCAGCTCAATTTCCTCTCCCTGGCTGTCCATCACAGTAAAGTCCATGATGCCCAACGAAGTATCTTTAACGAGGCTTATCCACTTGTAGTACTTGAAAAACCACTTTACCTGCTTAGAAATTAAGCCTTTGGTATAGTATGCATGCACAAAAGGGTGCATAAATATTTTCAAGCTCTTGTGGTTATGACTTACCAGCAGGTCGTCTACCGCTGCATCAATTTCGTCTGTCACCAGAATACTGGCGGTAATTTTCCCGGAGCCGCCACAAGTTGGGCAAACTTCGCCGGTAACAATATTTTGCTCTGGCCTAACACGCTGTCTGGTGATCTGCATCAAGCCAAACTTAGAGACTGGAAGAACAGTGGATTTTGAACGATCCCGTTTCAGTTCTTCTTTAACAACCTCATAAATTTTCTGCCGGTTTTCCGGCGACTTCATATCGATGAAGTCTACTACAATAATACCACCTAAATCACGGAGGCGCAATTGACGGGCTACCTCTTTGGCAGCCATCATATTTACATGCAGCGCAGTTGCCTCCTGGTTGGTTTCGCTGTTAGATTTGTTCCCACTGTTTACATC
Organism: Pontibacter rugosus; assembly: GCF_042678745.1. Lineage (NCBI taxonomy): Bacteria > Pseudomonadati > Bacteroidota > Cytophagia > Cytophagales > Hymenobacteraceae > Pontibacter > Pontibacter rugosus. The sequence continues at coordinate 7,096 of NZ_JBHTLD010000090.1, forward strand.
AATTACATGCAGCGCCTCGGTGTGCTCTATCACCAGGTAACCACCCCCTGGTATTGTCACTGTTTTTCCGAAGGCAGCCTTAAGCTGTTTCTCGATGTTAAAGTGTTCAAAGGTCTTTGTTTTGCCAGTATAATGCTTCAGGATATTTACCCTGTCTGGCGCTATACTCTGCACGTAGGCTTTGATGTCGTCGTAGAGTTGCGTATCGTCAACTACTATATTGTCAAAGCTCTCGTTTAACAGATCCCTCAAGATGGATGAAGAACGGTTTAGCTCGCCAATAACTTTATCGTTAGGCTTCGCTATTCTGAGGGTTTTAAAGCCCTCATCCCAATTTGCTAACATGTTGCGCAGGTCTCTGTCGAGTTCTGCCACTTCGCGGCCTTCAGCCACTGTTCGGATAATCACACCGAAATTCTCCGGTTTTATACTTGTGATCAACCGCTTTAAGCGTGTCCGCTCCTCTTTGCTGACGATCTTTTTGGATACGCTTACCGTGTTTGAAAACGGCACGAGCACCAGGTAACGGCCAGCTAAGGATAGTTCACAAGACAAGCGGGGGCCTTTGGTAGATATCGGCTCTTTTACAATCTGCACAAGCAGCTGCTGCCCCTTTTTCAGGACATCAGACACTTTGCCGAGCTTATCTATTTCAGGCTCAAACTTTATCTGGTTTAGCTTGGGTGTTGCGTTCTTCTGTGTTTGCGCCGCCTTTACATACTTATTCAGTGTTTTGATGTTGGCTCCCAAGTCATGGTAATGCAGAAAAGCATCCTTGTGGTAACCAATATCAATAAAGGCAGCGTTAAGTCCAGGCATTACTTTTTTTACAGTCCCCAGAAAAATATCACCTACGGTATAATCCGTGTCTTTCGACTCAAAGTGAAACTCTACTAGTCGTTTGTCCTGTAAAAGCGCAATGCGATCCCCATCTTGAGTAGAATTGATAATCAGTTCGTTACTCAATTTCTCTCAAATGGTTATGTTCGATGTATAAGACCAAAGCCCACTTTAGCTATGCAAAGTGGGCCCTCGTGAATAAAGAAGAAATTACTTCTTCTTATGTCTGTTTTTTCTTAGACGCTTCTTTCTTTTATGAGTAGCGATCTTATGTCTTTTTCTTTTTTTTCCGCAAGGCATAATCTTGTAGTTTTTGTTTTATGGATGATTTTTTAAAATTCTCTAGTTCAGTTTTGCAAGTTCCTCGTCTACCGAAGTGTTCAGTGCAGGATCATTGCTCATGCCCTTTACCTTATTAAACATTGCCTTAGCTTCCTCTTTCTGACCTGTTCCAGCCAACGCTACAGCCAAATAGAAGGTTCCTTCTACGTGGTTAGGGTTAACTGACACTAGCTTCTGGAAACGCTCTACGGCTTTGTCGTACTGAGTTGACTGCATAGACAGTATGCCCAGGTTAAACAACGCTTTCTGGTTGTTTGGGTCAGAAGCAATCACTTCGCGTAGCAATGTAATTCCCTGCATCGGATTTGAGGTCGCGATATAGGTCATGGCTACGTTCGTTTTAGCATCCAGTTCAGAAGGATTATTCTTCAGCACCTGCTCATACATGCCACGGGCTTTCGCACCAAGTTCGTTAGCGCGCTCCTGCGTGGCTGCAAAAGTAAAGGCTTCGTAGTACGCATCACCGGCTCTTTTATAGCTGTTTTCGCCACCACGGGCTTTTGCTGCTATTTCGTAATAATAACCGGCACTGTCATACTTTGTAGCTTTAGAATAAGCTTCGGCAAGCTCAACAGCCAGTCGGTTGCGCGTCTGGTCGTCACTTGCCTTGTTAAACTTGGCACGAGCCGTGGCTAGCTCCATCAGTTGTTCTGGTGTAGCTGTCATGTGGGCTTCTGCCGCTGTACCTTCTTCTGCGCCGTGATTGTGTCCATCATCTTCTGAATGACCTTCAGGCACGGCAGTAGCTTCGGTACTTGCAAGATTGTCTTTGTCTTCGTCGTTTACAACTACTTTAGGCAAAAAGAATAGAACGGCCACTAGTATAATGGCTACAATAACTATTATTATCTGTGATCGTTTCATTCTGTTTGCCTAAATGCTGTTTTGGAGTTAAAACAAAATTAGATTAGCAAAGATACAAAAAATTAAGAATGTGCTACTTCTTGTATCTTTTTGCTGTTCTTAATCTTCTGAATGAAGGTTTTAGACGGCTTAAAGCTAGGGATAAAATGCTCATCGATGATGATAGATGTGTTTTTAGAAATGTTACGAGCTACTTTTTTCGCACGTTTCTTATTCACAAAGCTACCAAAACCTCTCACGTAGATGTTGTTGCCATCAGCCATAGAGTCTTTCACAACTTTAAAGAAAGCCTCGATTGTAGACTGAACATCTGCCTTATCGATCCCTGTCTTATCAGCAATTTCTGATATTACTTCTGCTTTAGTCACTTGCTTAGTTTTTTATGATATAAATAATAAGTTAACTTTCTACTGTTATGGGTATCAGCGTTTTCCCGTTATTACCGTGAATTTCGGGGCACAAAGGTAGTTCTACTTTTCGAATAGCAAAAGCTTTAGCTCTAAATTATTCCATGTAAAACCTGAGCACCTAACTGCTTCTTAATCACAAAGGTGCACTGCCAGCCCTATGCTCACCACCTTACAACGGCTTTCTCGCACTTATATTTTGATGTTAAACCATCTAAATTCGATTAGAACAAAGCCATACCTTTGCGTGTTGCTGAAAACCAGCAGCATACTTACATATGGAGGAAACCACACACTCATACTTTGGCCAAACACTTATTACCTGGTATGGCCGGCATAAACGTGCGCTGCCTTGGCGTGATACGGAAAACCCTTACTTTATCTGGCTTTCAGAGGTAATTTTACAACAAACACGCGTAGCGCAGGGGCTGCCCTATTACCAGCGCTTTGTGGAAACTTACCCAACCGTGCAGGATCTTGCCGCTGCCCCGCAGGACGAGGTGCTGCGGCTCTGGCAAGGCCTAGGTTATTACTCCAGAGCGCGTAACATGCACCACACAGCTCAACTGGTGGTGGCACAGTACGGTGGAATTTTCCCGGACAACTATGCTGAGCTGATAAAATTAAAAGGTGTTGGGAGTTATACAGCTGCCGCTATCGCCTCTTTTGCTTTTAAAGAACAGGTAGCAGTGCTGGATGGCAACGTATTCAGGGTGCTGGCACGTGTGTTTGGCATTACAGATGATATTGCGGCACCAGCCTCCCGCAAGGTTTTCCAGAAGCTGGCTGACACCTTGGTTCCAGCTGATGAGCCCGACACATTTAACCAGGCAATTATGGAGTTTGGTGCCATACAATGCATCCCTGTTATGCCTGATTGCATGTTCTGCCCTTTACAACAGACCTGCTTTGCCTTTAACCACGGCATGGTGCAGGAGCTGCCTGTAAAATCTAAAGCCAAGGCAGCACGGCCACGTTTTTTTCATTATGTGGTGTTTGAGTTGAACAACTCCTTTTACCTTCGTAAGCGTTTAGAGGGTGATATATGGCAGGGCCTGTACGATTTTTATCTTTATGAAAGCGACAACAAAATATTACCGGAAGCACAACTGCTACTAGAGCTGCAGTCAGCTGGGGTTCCAGTGCAGCAAGGGCAGCTACAACCCTATGTCAAAGCTTATAAGCACATCCTGAGCCACCAGAAAATAACGGCGCATTTTTACCGTATAAAGCTACAGGAACCACTAAAAAATGAGGTGCTAAAAGAAACAAGATTAGCCCTTTACAACGTTGAAGAAATAGAAAGCCTGCCTAAGCCAGTTCTTATCAGCAGCTATTTGAAAGATGCTAAGATTTTAGTATCTTTATAATACTGAAACTAATTTTGCTGGCAAAAGCATTATCTGTTTTAGTAAGCCATTTTGCCTCCAGCTTGGTTGCTGGAGTAGCCCAATTAAATTTAGTATTATCGTAAAAAGACATGGCAAGTGTTAACAAAGTAATTTTGATCGGCAACCTGGGCAAAGACCCTGAGGTTCGCCATTTAGAAGGTGGTGTGGCTGTAGCCCGTTTTCCTATCGCAACTTCTGAATCCTTTAAAGACAAGCAGGGTCAGCGCCAGGAGCGCACTGAGTGGCACAATATTGTGCTTTGGAGAGGTTTAGCTGAGGTGGCTGAAAAGTATCTGAAAAAAGGAAATCCTGTGTACATTGAGGGAAGACTGCGCACCAATAACTACCAGGACAAAGATGGCATCCAACGCTACAGCACTGAAATTGTGGCCGACCAGATGACCATGCTGGGCAGCCGCAACGATAACGGTGGCGGTGGCGGCAATTTCCAAGAGCCATCATCTGCTGCAAGCGGTGGTAATTATGGCAGTGCTGCCTCATCAACTAACACTGGCAACAGTGGCGGCGGTGCATCAGCCTTCCAGAACGACGAGCCGGACGACCTGCCGTTCTAACCTATGTTTCACTAGATTAAATAATTTTGGAAAGTTTAGATTCCGGAGACCCCCTGAGTTATAGTTTACTTCAACTCTTACAAAGTTCATTAACGCAACTCAGAATAGAATACATTGTCGCCATTATTGGTGGCATCCTCTTATTGCTGCTCTCTGCCCTCACTTCGGGGGCAGAAGCAGCATTTTTCTCTCTTACCGAGCATGAAGTAGAGCAATGTAAAAACAGCACTCAACCTTCTGAGCAGCGCGTTTACAGGCTCCTTCAAAATCCGCGTCAGCTTCTTACCACCATCCTTATATTTAACAATGGCATCAATGTAGCTATCGTTACGGTGTTTGCTTATGTAGCATGGCAGCTCTTCGGTACTATGGTATTGCCGGTCAGCGCAATGGTAGCGTGCATGTTCTTTGCAACCTTCTTCATCGTTTTCTGCGGAGAGGTATTACCCAAAGTATATGTGCAGAAAAGGCGTTTGCGGCTGGTACAGCGCATGGCAGGCGTGCTGGTAAAGCTACAGTGGCTTATCAAGCCAATCTCCTGGTTGCTGATTACCATTAACGAGTACATTGAGCGGAAATATATCGCCAGGGGCTATACACATACCCTGGAAGATCTGCACCATAGCCTTGATATAGCGCTAAGCAACGCAGAAACGTCACCTGAAGAGCGTAAGATTCTGCGTGGTGTCGTAAACTTCGGCACCATTACTGTGAAGCAAATCATGAGCCCGCGCGTGGATATTATCGCCTTTAGCAGAGATAGAACTCTGCCTGAGCTAATGCCTGAAATTGTAAAGTGGGGCTATTCGCGTATACCGGTTTACACTGAAAGCACAGATCAAATAGAAGGTATCCTCTATATTAAAGACCTGCTGCCGCACCTGGGTAAAGGTGCTGATTTTAACTGGCAACAGTTGGTGCGGCCACCTTTCTTTGTGCCTGAAAACAAACGCATCGCGGATCTCTTTCAGGATTTCAAGGATAAGCATGTACATATGGCAGTAGTGGTAAATGAATATGGCAGCACCGTTGGCCTCCTTACTTTAGAGGATATTGTAGAAGAGATTGTCGGAGAAATAAATGATGAGTTTGACGATGACAATGATATTATCTACTCTCAACTCGATGAAAATACCTTTATATTTGATGGCAAGACTTCGTTGCATGACTTTTGCAAGATAGCAGAGGTTCCTTTTGATGCTTTTGATGAGGTAAAGGGCGAGAACGAAACTGTGGCTGGGTTAATGCTGGCGCTGTTTTCCCGCATCCCGCGCACTAGCGAGGATGTAAACTATGGCCGTTTCCATTTTACGGTTGAGTCGGCGGACACGAAGCGCGTAAAACGAGTTAAGATAAATGTTGCAAGCAAAAAAGAACAGTATCATAAAGTTAGCTAGTCTGAAGGCCTTTTTATGGATTGCCCTAGCTGCCGGAGTAGCATCCTGCAGTGCCGAGTATACCCCTAAGCCTAAAGGCTATAACCGCATTGACCTGCCGTCACAAACATACCGCCAGCTACAGGAAGAGCACCCTTATACTTTTGAAATTTCTGAGCATGCTAAGGTAAGGCCAGATTCGTCTGGTATTGCACAGCCACACTGGATCAACATCATCTATCCCAGCCTTGGAGCAAATGTGCAGCTAACGTACAAAGACCTCAGCGATGGCAATGATAAAATGCTGAATAACCTGGTGGAGGATGCCCGCAAACTCACCTCGAAACACCAGATAAAGGCTTACGCTATTGAAGAGACGGAAATCAAGACACCTGCCGGAGATGTAGCCGCTGTTTTTGAGCTGGAAGGAGAAGTGCCGAGCCAGTTCCAGTTCTATGTCACAGACTCTACAGAACATTTCCTGCGCGGTGCTTTATACTTCCGAACAGCTACGCAAAACGATTCTTTAGCTCCGGTAATAGAATTTGTGAAGAAGGATATTGTGCATTTGTTGAATACACTAAAGTGGAAAAATAAATAGACTTTGCAGCTTTTATTAGTTTCAAGGTTATCCTCTGTCATCAAATGTACTTGTGAGTTAAGATGATTCTGAGCTTCTTTCATCTCCCCTTCTACCTGACCTCCAACTATTATCAGGATGATGTAGTTAATCCGCAATATGGTGCGGTTCCAATTTTGGTGATTGTGTTAGGAGCTCAGGAGCTCTTCCTTTACACCATCATACGCATCATTCAGAATCCATACTTTTATGGTATAGGTTTTTCTGACTCACGTTTGCCATTGATATTAGCTATAAACCTTGTTCTAACTTATTTTATCTACATAAAGGATGGTAAACCAATGAAGGTGAACCAGCATTATCAAGATAAGCCTTGGGCCAACACAAGACTAGCAAGAGCTTTTGGCTGGTTGTATGTTGTTATATCTATCCTGTCTCCGTTTCTTCTGACTATTGCCAGGAATGCAGCTATAGGGCGCCATTTGTTTTGACAATTTGTAGAGAGGTTGCAACCTGAATAGTTAGTTTATCCGGAGGAGTGGTAAGACCATCGCGCAAGCGCCCGCTTGTGCGATCAAAGGTAAACGCAATAGTTCATGAGGCATAAACAGGCGCTTCCATCAGGAAGTATAGATCATAGTTTCTAATCCTGTTCATCCAAACATCCTGAAAATCCTGATTCAGACAAAGTCTCAACTATAAAGCCCCGCCAGCACTTACACCTGTCGGGGCTTTTGCGTATTTTTGTAATCTATACTTTTACCCTTAACACGAAAGCAAGCCAAAGCGTGAGCAACTTCTTCAACACCAAAATAGAATTCCTGAAGGGCGTGGGGCCAATGCGGGCAGAGCTGTTGCAGAAAGAACTCAACATCTACACCTACGGCGACCTAATTCAGCACTACCCTTTCCGTTACCTCGACCGCACTCAGTTTTACAAGATCCGGGAGCTGGACGAGAGTATGCCTTACGTGCAGGTGCGCGGCCGCATCAGGGGCAAAGAAGTACTGGGCGAAGGCAGAAAGCAGCGCCTCTCGGCTATTTTGGTGGATGAGAACGGTGACCAACTGGAACTGGTATGGTTTAAGGGTGTGAAGTGGATGGAAAAGTCGCTGAAGAACCACACCGATTATATCGTATTTGGCAAGCCGACGGAGTTTAACGGACGCTTTAACATGGCGCACCCGGAGCTGGAGGAACTGGCCGAAGAGAAGCAGACAACAGCCTTTCTGCAACCAGTGTACCACACCACCGAAAAGCTTAAAGCCCATCGCATCGAGAGCAAGGTGATCAGCAAGATGATGGAGCACCTGCTGAAAGTGGCGTTGCCACAGGTCCAGGAGTCACTGTCGCCGGAGCTGATTGATACATACAAGCTGATGGATAAGCGCAATGCTTACGCCAATATCCACTTCCCCGAAACGGCTGACAAGTATAACAAGGCTAAATTCAGGCTTAAGTTCGAGGAGCTATTTTACATACAGCTACGCCTGTTGCGGCACAAAGTAGTGCGAAAAGCCGACCTGCAAGGCCAGGTTTTTAAGAGTACAGCTACGCTTACTGATTTTTACAAAAACCACATGACCTTTGACCTAACCAATGCGCAGAAGCGGGTGGTAAAGGAAATCTATGGAGATTTAACGGCAGGCAAACAAATGAACCGCCTGCTACAGGGCGATGTGGGTTCGGGCAAAACCATCGTGGCCTTTATTACTATGCTGATCGCGGCAGACAATGGGGCACAGTCGGTGTTGATGGCTCCTACTGAGATTTTGGCTGACCAGCACTACGTAGGCTTGAAAGCCTTTGCGAATAGCTTAGGTATAAACCTGGGCAAGCTAACAGGCTCTACAAAAGCAAAAGACAGAAGAATACTGCACGAACAGCTGCGCTCTGGCGACATGAAAATGATTGTGGGCACGCATGCCTTGTTAGAGGACGTGGTGCAGTTTCAGAACCTGGGTCTTTGCATAGTAGACGAGCAGCACCGCTTTGGCGTGGAGCAGCGTTCCAAGCTATGGCGCAAAAACCCACGCATTATCCCGCACGTGCTCGTGATGACGGCCACTCCTATTCCGCGCACTTTGGCTATGACCTTGTATGGCGACCTGGATGTGTCGGTGATAGATGAGCTACCTGCCGGCCGTAAAGAGATCGTGACTACCCACCGCTTTGATTCGCACCGCCTGCGCGTGTTCCAGTTTGTGCGCGACCAGATTATGCTTGGCCGCCAGGTATACATCGTGTATCCGCTGATTGAAGAGTCGGAGCAGATGGAGAATTACAAAGACTTAATGGATGGCTACGAGAGCGTAAAGCGTGCTTTCCCGGAGTTTAAGGTAAGTATGGTACACGGTAAAATGAAGGCACAGGACAAGGACTACGAGATGCAGCGCTTCGTAAGAAATGAAACGCAGATCATGGTAGCCACTACGGTGATAGAGGTAGGTGTAAACGTGCCGAATGCCTCTGTGATGATCATTGAAAGTGCCGAGCGTTTTGGTTTGTCGCAGTTGCACCAGTTGCGCGGGCGCGTAGGCCGTGGTGCCGAGCAGAGCTACTGTATCCTCATGACGGGCTATAAGCTGAGCAAAGACAGCAAAACCCGCCTTGAAACCATGGTACGCACTAACAACGGTTTCGAAATCGCTGACATCGACTTAAAACTGCGTGGCCCCGGAGACTTGATGGGTACCCAGCAAAGTGGTGTGCTTGACCTGCTCATAGCTGACCTTGCTAAAGATGCACCTATACTTCAGGAAGCCCGCGCTGCCGCCCAACGCATACTGAACCAGGACCCGCAGCTGGAGCAACCGGAGAACATGAACATCCGCCGCCATATTCAGTCATTAAGTGTTAATACGGTGAATTGGAGCAGGATCAGCTAGAGGAGTGATGAGTCTCGAATACTGAGTTCTGAGTGTTATAAGAATATTTTCTAGCGCAAGTCTTCAGACTTGTGTTTTACTGTAGTGTTGAGTTACAGCCTTGGCCATACTTGCAATAGAATTAGTTATACTCTCGCTGGCGCTAGCTTGCAGCTAGTGCCTACTATGGTGAGCTTCCTGCTCTACTGGCTCGCGGAATCATTCCTGTACAGCTTCAACCATACTTTCACTATATCTGCTCTCGCATCTTCAATCAAGCTATCCTTACTAGCCACCGTTTACCCTCTAGCTCCCATATATCTATCGTTTCACCTTTTGCTTTGGAGCGCTCAAGCCCGCGAGGGCCCGTCTTCCCGTATCGCGCTGTGTATCTTTCCTGCCTAACGGCTGCCGCTCGCGCGGCACCGAAAACCTACAAGGCGCTCAACGGAAAGACTGGGTTCAGATCAGAGAGCCAAAGCTGACGTAGATTCTACTAATTCCCCTCCTCGGAGGAGCTAGGGGTGGGTTCATCTGTATAGTTCTTACTACAGTGCTTATACTTTAGAAATAGCAATTACAGGCTCCCCTCCTTAGACAGGAGGGGCTGGAGGTGCTTGGATCACAGCAACTACAAAATAAGAACAGCAAAACGCCTCCCTATCTTTAAAAGCTACCGCGTCAGCTAAACTTCAGCATTACAATTAGGCTGCAACTATAAATAACAATCTCCTTCTCTCCCATAAAACTATTACCTTTACAGTACTTGTGGTACCTCCCCCTTACTTGGTGGAGGTTTAAAAAGGAACCGTGTGTAAATCACGGGCTGACGCGCAACTGTAAGTAACACTAACTTGCTCCCATACATGCCCATTATCCGAAACTGGATGAGAAGGGCGGCAGCAAGGTTACAAGCCAGGAGACTTGCCATACATAACATAAACGCATGCTTTCGCGCTTAAAGCCTGTGGTCTGGGTAGTATAAACCTGCAGTAACCTGGTTACTGTCGTCCCTTCTGTACTCCTGCTCCACTGTCTCTTTGTGCAGGCATGCCATACTTAAACAGCGTGTGTATGCCTCACAGCAATATTAGCTCATATTTTATTTTGCCGCCGCAGCCCTGGCTGTTGGTTCGCCGCACACGCCCCTCTTTCAGCAAATCAAAACTTATACCTATGAACTTACAGGAGCGCGTTGCCCAATCTGAAACCCGCATTTTCAAAGCTGTTTTCCCAAACACAACGAATCACTACGACACTCTTTTTGGCGGCACTGCCATGCAATTAATGGACGAGGTAGCTTTTATTACCGCCACCCGCTTCTGCCGCAAAAGAGTTGTAACTGTATCCTCAGACAGGATAGACTTCACGCAACCTATACCCGCAGGCACTATCGTGGAGTTAATTGGGCAGGTAACAAGCGTGGGCAACACCAGCTTAAAGGTGCAGGTAGAGATTTATGTAGAAGAAATGTACTCCGACGTTCGCATAAAAGCTGTGAGCGGCAGCTTTACCTTTGTAGCCATAGATGAGCACAAGCAGCCGGTTCGTGTACTACCAGAGGAAGCTTAAGTATAGTTAAGGATTATTTATAATTTTCTCTGAAGTTCCACGAGAAACAATAGCCGCAAGTTAATATTGCGGCTATTTGCATTTTAGATAAGGAGAATATTGTATATTCGGTAGCGCAGTTACGGTTACCTGTCAAAAACGAGAGTAAACTGTATGTCGGTTACTT